>DBDT01000015.1 GCA_002293705.1 Candidatus Woesebacteria bacterium UBA925 | reverse complement strand
GTGGGCAGGGTCAGATGTGTATAAGAGACAGTTCCTGAACATTTCAAGACCTGTTACAACTGTCTTTTTAGTATCTTTGATACCGACTATCTCGATTTCTTCGTTGACTGAGAGAGATCCTCTTTCAACTCTTCCTGTAACAACTGTTCCCCTACCTTTGATTGAGAAGACATCTTCAACTGGCATTAGGAATGGCTTGTCAGTCTCTCTCTTTGGATCAGGAATGTAGCTATCAACTGCATTCATAAGCTCTACAATCTTGTCTTCATATTCTTTGACTCCTTCTACTGCCTTTAGACCTGAACCCCTGATGACTGGGATCTCGTCTCCTGGGAAGTTATATTTCTTTAGAAGATCTCTAACTTCTTGTTCGACCAAGTCAATAAGTTCTGGATCATCAACCATGTCACACTTGTTAAGAAATACTACTAGTGCTGGAACGTTGACCTGTCTTGCCAAGATTACGTGCTCTCTGGTTTGAGGCATCATTCCGTCTGCTGCTGAGACTACTAGGATTGCTCCATCCATCTGAGCTGCACCAGTAATCATGTTCTTGATGTAGTCAGCGTGTCCTGGGGCATCAATGTGTGCATAGTGCCTCTTTTCAGTTTCATACTCAACGTGAGTAATGTTGATGGTCACTCCACGAGCTTTTTCTTCTGGAGCATTGTCGATTTGATCATAAGCCATTGGCTTAGTTGCATTGCCTGGTTGCTTTGAAAGCACTGTTGCAATTGCTGAAGTTAGAGTTGTTTTACCATGATCAACGTGGCCAATAGTACCAATGTTGACGTGTGGTTTGGTTCTTTCGAATTTGGTTCTTGCGTCTGCTGCCATATATTTAATGTTTAACGAATTGTATTTTAGCTAACTGAACTATCTTTGCAAGAGGCAAAATTAAGCTCAATCAAGCGATAGATGTATTATTCACAAGAGTGGCCATTGTGTCAACAGTCAAACATATAGCACACCACTCAACAACACCATTTAGCTAGACATTTAAGATTTAACCAAAGAAACATTGTTTCTAAAACAGATTGATGATAGTATTCCAGTATCGTAAACCTATTGAAAGGGAACTTTCATGAAGTTTGTGGTAGCGGCCAGTTTCTGCTAACCAACATGCCGTTCGGGTACCCTGACTGAAAGGTCAGGGCCGGTGAATTCCGGAAGCAGAAGGCCGGAAGGACACTTGCGGGTGTCCTTCTTTTTTTGCACTAAAAAGAGAATGATGGTCAACGCCTTTTGTTATCAATACCGTTTGAGGATCGCGCGCTAGAGGTTTTTCTACAATTTACTTTTGAGAGGTTAGTCTGTCTATTTCAGTGTATGCAACAAACAAGATAACTATTATCCAAAACTTTAAGTCAAACACCCCTATTCCGGAGCTAACCAAAACACCAACTAGAGCAAATTGCATTACAGCCTTCAGTAGATTTTTTTCATTTAAATAAGTGGTGTATTAACTTTAACCAGGGTTAAAAAAATCAAAAAGCTATTATTTTCCTCTTGCTGCAACTATCTGTGCTGCGACATTTGAAGGGACTTCCTCATAGTGGCTTGGTTCCATGTAAGCACTTGCCCTACCTTGAGAAATACTTCTAAGTTTGGTTGCATATCCATTAAGCTCAGCAAGTGGTGCCACCGCTCTTATGACTGTAAACATGTTCTTGTTTTCAGTTCCAAGAACTTGACCTCTTTTACTTGAAATATCACCAATAACGTCTCCCATATATTCATCAGGGGTTGTTACCTCAAGTTTCATAATAGGCTCAAGTAGAACCATGTCAGCATTCTTAACTGCCTCTTCAACACCCAAAGATCCTGCTATCTTAAATGCCATTTCTGATGAGTCAACTTCGTGGAAGGATCCATCAAAGACCACCACCTTGACGTCAACCATAGGAAATCCTGCCATAATTCCGTTTTCAAGCTTCTCCTTGACACCTTTTTGAATAGGAGTGATGTATTCCTGAGGGATTGCTCCACCTTTGATCTCGCTGACAAACTCAAACCCTTCACCTCGGTTTTTAGGCTCAACTCTAAGCCAACAATGTCCATATTGACCTCGACCTCCGGTCTGCCTGATGTACTTTCCTTCTCCCTCTGCTTTTCTTTTGATTGTTTCTTTGTAAGCAACCTGAGGTGCTCCGGTTTTTGCCTCAACGTTAAACTCGCGTCTCATACGATCAACCAAGACTTCAAGCTGCAACTCTCCCATTCCAGAGATGATAGTTTGAGCTGTCTCTTGGTTGGTCTTGATTTGGAAAGTTGGATCCTCATCAGCAAGCTTGGAAAGTGCTAGACCCATCTTCTCTTGGTCGGTCTTAGTAGCTGGCTCAATAGCAAGAGAGATAACTGGCTCTGGGAAGTTGATGGACTCAAGAATAATTGGGTGATTCTCATCACAGACAGTGTTTCCAGTGGTTGTGTCGCGTAGTCCAACTACTGCCACAATCTCTCCAGCATAAGCTTCTTCGATAAGTTCTCTTTGGTCTGCGTGAAGCAAAACTAGCTTTCCGATTCTTTCATGGACTTGCCTACTTGCGTTATACACAGACTGACCTGCTTTAAGAGTTCCAGAGTAGATACGAACATAAAGAAGACGTCCAACGTGTGGATCGGTCATGACTTTAAATCCAAGTCCAGAAAATGGAGCTTCATTTTTTCTCTCTCTTGTTTCAGGTTCTCCAGTTTTTACACTAGTTCCCTCAACCGGAGGAAGGTCAGATGGTGAAGGCAAGTATTCAACAACTGCATTCAAAAGTAGCTGAGTTGTTGCGGTCCTGTTGTCTCCTCCAAGAATAGGGAAGAATTTACCTGAAACAACACCCTTTCTAATTGCTCTCTTGATGTCAAGCTCAGACAATTCTTCTCCTGAAAGATATTTGTTTAGAGTTTCATCGTCAAACTCAGCAACTCTCTCAATTAGTCTGTCTCTATATTTTTGAGCCATCTCCATCAAATCTGCAGGAATTTCCTCCTCAGTTAGCTTGGTGTCTTCAATTGCCTTGTAGGTGTATGCCTTCATCTTTACAAGATCAACAACTCCTCTTAGTGAGTGCTCAAATCCAACTGGAATTTGAATTGGAG
>DBDT01000069.1 GCA_002293705.1 Candidatus Woesebacteria bacterium UBA925 | reverse complement strand
AGATGTGTATAAGAGACAGCATATATAGAGAAAGACTCAGATGTAAATGAGTTAATTGATAAATTAAGGTTAGCTGCGACCACCAACCTTTTAACCAGAAAAGATGTTGTAGTTGTTGCTTCAGTCAGCTGTATATATAACATCGGCTCACCCAAAGAGTATGGGAAGTTTGCTTTTGAGTCCGTTGTAGGTATGAAGGTTACACGTGAGCAAATAGTAGACAGACTGGTTGACCTTCAATACCAAAGAGGTGACTTTGGTTTTCACAGGGGAACCTTCAGGGTAAGGGGGGATAGTGTTGAGGTGTATCCAGCTTATGAAGATATTGGAGTAACATATCAGGTTGATTTGGGTGTTCTAACTAAAATTTCTGTATTTGACCCCATTACAGGTAAGGAGTTTGAAGACCAAAAGATTAATGGAAAATTCACATTGTATCCAGCAAAACATTTCATAACAGATCCTGCTACCAACCAACATGTTTACGACCAAATTGAAAAAGACATGCAGGAAAGAGTGGCGTACTTTGAATCACAAGGTAAGCTGGTTGAGGCAATGAGGCTTAGGCAAAAAGTTACATACGATCTTGAGATGATTAGGGAAGTGGGGTATGTGAAGGGTATTGAGAACTACTCCAGATACTTTGATGGCAGATCTCCGGGTGATGCCCCTAATACTCTTCTTGAGTATTTTTGGGAAGCATATGGCGACGACTGGCTACTAATAGTTGACGAGTCCCACATCACATTCCCACAGGTGAGAGGGATGTATGCTGGAGACCAGTCAAGAAAAAGAACTTTAATTGATTACGGATTCAGGCTGCCGTCAGCTTACGACAATAGGCCGCTTGAGTTTAATGAGTTTATGAGAAGAATCCCAAATTTTTTGGCAGTTTCTGCCACTCCATCTGAGTGGGAGTTGTCACTGGCCGAAGGCAAGGTGGTTGAGCAGCTTGTTAGACCAACTGGAATTCCTGATCCACTTGTTGAGATTAGGCCAACCAAAAATCAAGTTGCTGATGTTATTGAAGAGGTTAAAAAAAGAGCTGCAATTGGACAAAGGACCTTGATTACTACTCTTACCAAAAGAACTGCAGAAGATCTGTCTGAATTTATGAAGGAGGCGGGGCTTAAGGTTCACTATCTGCACTCTGACGTGGACACTTTGGACAGAACAGATATCTTAGACGACTTAAGAAGCGGTAAATATGACGCTCTTATTGGAATCAATCTATTGCGAGAAGGGCTGGATCTTCCGGAGGTATCTCTTGTTGCGATACTTGACGCCGACAAAGAAGGATTTTTGAGAAGCGATGTTGCTTTGATCCAAACGATGGGTAGGGCTGCAAGGCACATTGAAGGTATTGTGATTTTGTATGCTGACCGCACCACTGGTTCTATGCAAAGGGCACTGGATGAGGTAGGTCGAAGAAGGGAGTACCAGATAGAGCAAAACAGAATTCATGGAATAGTTCCTTCTGCAATTAGTAAACCTATTAGGGAGAAACTGGTTGATCGCGATACCCCTGATGAAGAGGAGTTTGTGTGGAAAAGTAAGCATCCAGGCTTTGAATCTTTGCCAGATATCGAGCCTGAAAGCTTGACCCCAATGGATAAAAAGAGATTGGTTAAGACTCTAAAGCGTGAAATGGCACTTGCTGCAAGCGAGCTTAACTTCGAACTTGCAGCTCAGATACGAGACAGGATAAGAGAGATCCAGGTTGGTTGATAATTGCCCCATAATAATCTAAAGTATCTCAAACAAGAGAACAATGGAGGGTGTGATGTCTGGATTAACTCGCATGATTCGTAGAGTCAGAGAAATTGAGCTTGAAATAAAGGGAATGGGTGTTGAAAAGAAGAATTCGCCAAAGTTAGCGAAACTTAAAGCTGACATGTATAGTTTGGCAGCTAAGATTGACAAGGAGCAAGTGGATCTTGCGCGAAACATAGCTGGTGTAATCTTGTCGGTGTGCATGGTAATAGGCATCGTTTTTCTCTATGCTACTGTGCAAGTTCTCAGCGACAAGAGCGTGCTCGGGCTTGGGTATCTAGCGACTGCGACCTGCGGTTTGATCGGGTTTAGCTTGTCAATCGTGAGCTTTGTCTTTCAAACAGAAGACAACCCATATCCTGACATGCTCATGAATTTTGTTTCGTTTGCGATTATTGCCATCATGCTGACCGTCTATCATTTTCTGTATCTTGATATTACTAGTGGGAGCATCAGGCAACCTAATCTGGCAATCTATTTGCTACCGCTAGTGACGTATGCTGTCGCATACTCCGTGTTTTCTTGGGTTGGTTGGAGTATCTTGCACGACCTTGAGTTGGGTGAGTATTACAAAAATCGCCACAATCGCATTTCCAGTAAATAGATACACTTGGGCATATTAAGTATGCCCAAGTAGTAAAAAACCCGAAAAGTGGTTATACTTTTAAGATATGCAACAAGTCATCAGGGTGAAAGGTGCTAGGCAGCACAACCTCAAAAACATTGATCTTGAGATACCAAAAAACCAACTAGTAGTTTTTACTGGTGTTTCGGGCAGTGGTAAAAGCTCAATGGCCTTTGACACCATTTATGCTGAAGGCCAAAGAAGATACGTAGAATCCCTCTCAACCTATGCTCGCCAGTTTTTGGGAATTATGGGCAAGCCTGACGTTGACTCGATTGAGGGATTGTCTCCAGCAATATCCATTGACCAAAAGACAGTTTCACACAACCCAAGGTCAACAGTTGGAACTGTTACCGAAATATACGACTACTTAAGACTTTTTTATGCGAGAATTGGGCACCCCCATTGTCCTATCTGTGGAAGAGAGATATCCACACAAACTGTAGAGCAAATCGTTGAAAAGACATTTGAAATGCTTGAAGGGATAGTTAAAGCCGAACCTGTTGCTAGAGTCATGCTTCTCTCACCCCTTGTCAAAGACAGAAAAGGTGCATATGAGGCATTACTTGAAAATATCAGGGCAAAAGGTTACAGAACTGCTCGAATTGATGGTAGATTTTGGGATCTATCAAGCGAAATAAATCTAATAAAAACCAATAAGCATACAATTGAAGCTGTGGTTGATCGAATATCAATCACTAAAGCTGAAGTTAGAGATGAGGTGGCAGTTAAAAATTTAAAAACTCGCCTTGCAGACTCTGTTACACAAGCCTTGGCCCTTTCTGATGGGTTAGTCATAGTAAGCCACATCAAGGATGCTGGTTTTGAAATGCCTCAAAACCCCAAAGATTTTGAAGACCATCTATTCAGTGAAAAGTTTAGTTGCCCAATTGATAACATCCAACTTCCAGAAATTGAGCCGAGGAGTTTTTCCTTCAACTCTCCACACGGTGCATGCCACGAATGTACTGGAATTGGCCGAGTAATGGCCGTAAATGAATCTGCGCTATTTTCTACATCATTATCTATCAAAGAAGGCGGGATTGTGCCTTTTTCAAGCATTTTTGAACACGACACCTGGTTTTCTAGGTTATTAATCTCAGTTTGTGAAGCTCATGGAATAGATCCGGCGGCTCCAATTGGCTCATTGTCCAAAGAGAACATAGACCTTCTTCTTAAGGGAACAGGAGATCAAGTGTATGTTGTTGTTGGAAACAACAAACAAAACAGGCAAACCACCATTACAGAGGTTTTCCCAGGCATTGTGTCTGAGCTTATGCGAAGATACAAAGAAACAGACAGTGACTATATTCGCTCAAGCATTGAAAAGTATTTAGTGCAAAAAACCTGTGACAGTTGTCACGGAGCTAGACTTAAGCCGGAAGCTTTGTCGGTTACAGTTGATAAAAGATCAATTAGCGATATAGCCAATATGAATATTGTTGAAAGCAAGAGTTGGTTTGACCATGTCTTGTCAGGAACACTTCTAAACAGTCGAGAGAAAGAGATTGGTTCATTGATCGCCAAAGAGATTACAACCAGACTTAGTTTTCTTGCGGATGTTGGGCTTTCATATCTTAATCTCGCCCGTGGTGCTGACACTCTTTCTGGTGGAGAGGCACAAAGAATTAGGCTTGCTTCTCAAATTGGCTCAGGACTAACAGGAGTTCTTTATGTTTTGGATGAGCCAACAATCGGACTTCACCCTCAAGACAATGACAAACTTATCTTAACCTTAAAAAAGTTAAAAGAGCTGGGTAATAGTGTAGTGGTTGTTGAGCATGATCTGGATGTCATGAAGAATTCTGATCATATTGTGGATTTTGGCCCCAAAGCAGGTAAAAATGGTGGTTTGATAGTTGGTCAAGGTGATCCAGTTCAGATTTCAAAATCAGAGACTTCTGTGACTGGCCCATTCATATCTGGAAAAAAGCAGATAAAGATAAAGCAGTTGCCTCTCCAAAATTCTCCTGGAAATCTGCTCCTTAAAGGTGCAAGGCAGTTTAACTTGAAGAATGTAAATCTAAGCATCCCACTATCTCGCTTCAGCTCGGTAACTGGCCTGTCAGGAAGTGGTAAGTCTACCTTGGTTGTTGAGACACTGTATCATGCTTTAAATGGAAAGCTTACGCCTGGATACACCAAGCAAGCTGGAGAATATGACAGTATTGAGGGCTTTGAACTTGTTGACAAGGTGATTCTAATCGATCAATCGCCAATCGGACGCACTCCTCGAAGTAATCCTGCTACTTACACAAAGATATTTGATCTTGTGCGTGACGTTTTTGCTGAAACCAGAGATGCTAAAGTGCTTGGATTTAAAAAAGGTAGATTTTCATTCAATGTCAAAGGTGGGCGTTGTGAGTCTTGTGAGGGGCAAGGTCAGGTGAAAATTGAAATGCAATTTATGCCAGATATTTGGGTTGATTGTGAGGTTTGTAAAGGAGCCAGATACAATCAAGCCACCTTGGAGGTGCTCTACAAGGGTAAGACAATTGCTGATGTTTTGAAGATGACAGTTGCCGAAGCTCGTGAATTTTTCCATGCTTACCCAAATATTGTAAGCAAACTTGAGACCTTGTCCGAAGTTGGCCTTGATTACATGGAATTGGGTCAGCCAGCAACCACTCTGTCTGGTGGTGAGGCTCAACGTGTAAAACTTTCAACTGAACTTGCCAGAAAATCTACTGGAAAGACAGTCTATATTTTAGACGAGCCAACAACAGGTCTTCATTTTGTCGACCTAGAAAAACTTTTGGTTGTCTTAAAGACACTGGTTTCGCGTGGCAATACAGTTGTTGTGGTTGAGCATAACTTGGATGTGGTCAAAAACTCAGACTGGGTGGTCGATCTTGGCCCAGGGGGTGGAGAAAATGGTGGACAGATTGTCTCAGAGGGTACACCTGAGCAAATTGCCAAAGACAAAAAGAGTGTAACTGGATCATATCTTGCAAAAGCATAGATTAACTCCCTTATAAATAGATACAATTAGTAGTGATTCAAAAAGTATTGGCCTTTATTGTGGTAGCCCTCACCTTTCTGGTCTCAGAAGGTAAAGCGGCAGCTTTTGATGAGATACAAACTTCAGCTCAAGTATTTTACAGGCTAGATCCTGAAAAACGCATTGTTTATGTTAGTTATGAAATTGAGACGGTAAATCTAACTTCAACTAGTTATGTAGAGAATTTTAAATTCATGCCAAGTGGACTTAGACCAGAAGGCATTGTTGCATACCAAAACGGAACAAAACTTGATGTTTTGAACGTGGAAAACAGCTACTACAAGATAGTCCTTGCAAAACCAGCTGTTGGTGTTGGAAATAAGGCCAATTTTAAACTGGAATTTGAAGATCGCTCGCTGTACTTGGGAACAACTTCATCTTGGTCTTTTTCCATACCTACACCAAAAAGTGCGCAGGAATACAAAGATTACAACTTAAATCTAATTATTCCTGAAAAATACTTACCCAATCTATTTTTAAGCCCCAAATCCAACAAAGAAAAAGCAGTTGAAGGTGATGTTGTATTTAGTTTTGAAAAAGAAGAAGTATTGGGCGGCCCGCTAAGGGTTTTTTATGGTAATTCACAAGATTATTCAATTAATCTGGTTTGGAGTCTTAAAAATGCTGGGCTTGCTCCTGCTATTAAAGACATAAAGCTACCACCTGACACTCCTAATCAAATTGTCTACTTAAGATCAATAAGACCAAGACCGCAGGCAATATTTAAAGATGATCTAGGAAACACTATCGCAAGATTTATTGTTGGACCAATTACACAAGTTGATGTGGAGTCTAATTTTGAGATAAGTCGGTTGTTTGATCCAGTTAACCAAAAAAATGAAATTACTCTGCCTGAGCCATCGGAGGTTTTAGATGATTCAATAGTCGCTTTGTCCAGGGAGTTGAAAGATTACAAAGATGTATTATTTTTTACATCAAATAGGCTTGAATACGGGTATGGTAAAAGTCAAACAGAACCCCTTGAGCTCTCCGAGCTTGTGAAAGGGTATTCTTCAGCATTTTGTCTTGATTACACCAACTTGTTTACAGCAATTTCCCAGTCTGCGGGTATAAAAACCGCGACAGCAATAGGCTACATCGTTCCACCAGGGGGCAGTAAATATCGACTTTTGGGCAACGACCTTCATTCGTGGGTGGTTATGGAACATGATGGTCAAATTATTGGTATTGATCCAACCAGATACGACACTGGAGGTGGTGACCTTTACAAAGAAAACACCTCACTGGACCAGATCACATTTTTCTTGGTTGAAGACACTGGGTCTATTGATTACTCTCTTCTCCCTTTGGTGAGCGATGTTACAACTATTTCTCAAGCAGCTGGTCTTCCTGAGGCTGAATTTGTAGGATCAAAAGGTGTGGTGGAGCTATTTTTAAAAGTTATGTTCAGTGTTGTATTTTTTGGCTTAATATCGATCTTTTTTGTATACTTACTGGTAAAACATCATGGAAAAATTCAGTTATCCAGAAGAAATTAAAAATACACCCACAGCTCCTGGGGTTTATAGGTTTGTGGATGAAAATGGAAAGATTCTCTACATAGGTAAAGCAAAAAATCTACGATTAAGACTGAAAAGCTATCTTTTACCCAATCTTGGGGGCAAAACTGCAGCAATGCTTTCACAGGCAAAAAATGTATATACCGTTGAGGTGGACAGCGAAATCCAAGCTTTGTGTCTTGAGGCTAGTTTGGTTAGAAAACACATGCCCCCTTACAACATCGAGCTTAGAGATGACAAGTCACCGCTTTATATTGGAATTACTAAAGAAGAGTATCCAAGGGTGCTAACCTTAAGGCAGAAAGAGCTTGCAAATTTTGATCTTAAATTTGAGTTTGGCCCATTTGTAGACTCGGGGAGTGTAAAGATGGTTTTAAGACGGTTAAGAAAAGTATTTCCATATTGTCAGCACAGGGTAGGTAAAAGAGCATGTATTAATTATGAAATAGGACTTTGTAACCCTTGTCCATCATTTATTGTTAATCAGGCTCCAGAAGAGGAGATGGCTGAGCTTAAGAAAAAGTACATGCAAAACATTAAAGGTGTGGTTGGTGTACTTTCTGGTAAAAGTAGACTTGTTGAAAAACAGATGGTTTTGCAGATGGAAAAATTTGCCAAAAGTTTAGAATTTGAAAAAGCCACTGAATGGAGAAATAGGTGGAAGATTTTGGTCTCAGTAGTTGGACGGAAAGTGCACACCGACAGCTACATTAAAGATCCAACTTTTATAGAAGATATTAGGGAGAAAGAATCAGATGAGATAGCCTCAATAATCTCTGAGTTTGAGGATGTGAAAGGTAAGATTGAGAGAATAGAGTGCTTTGATGTTGCACACCTTGCTGGAAGTAGCGCAACAGCTTCTATGGTTACTTTTGTGGCAGGCTCACCTGAAAAAAAGCTCTACAGGCATTTTCATGTAAAAAAGGGTGCAGGGAGCGATGTTGATTCTTTGGAGCATGTTTTGTTGCGTCGAATAAAGCACTTTGAAGACTGGGGTGAGCCAGATCTAATGATTATTGATGGGGGCAAGCCGCAAATTGCAGTTGCTAAAAAACTAATTGGTGACAGATTTCCCGTAGTTGGTATAGCAAAAAGATTTGAAACATTTGTTTTTCTAAACGACGGAGTGTTTAGCGAGAGACTACTTCCGGAGGGGTATGCTAAAAAACTTGTCCAAAGAATTAGAGATGAAGCCCACAGGTTTGCCAGGAGACTCCATCATTCACAAGTTACAAAGACTTTATTGAAGGTGAAGTAATACTGTCTTTACTGCTGTAGTAATATTAGTTGTGAAGAAGTTTTTTACAGTTTTTAGCAGGGAAGTGATTGCTTTGTATGTTGTAACACAAATAGCTCAAGGTATTGTGTTTGCAAACTTCATAGAAGGACTTGTGATTACCGGAGTCGCACTTGCACTTGCTCGTTATCTAGTTAAGCCGATTATAAATATTCTTCTTCTACCAATTAATCTTGCCACCTTGGGTTTGTTTAAGTTTGTAAGCCACGCTGTGACTATCTGGGTTGTAGATGTGGCCATTTCTGACTTTGCAGTTGTTGGCTTTAATTTTGCTGGATTCAGCTCAAGATTCATCGATATTCCGGCAGTTAATTTTGATTCATTGCCCCTGGCTTATGTTGGTTTTTCCTTCCTCCTCTCTTTGGTCGTGGCTATTTTGGAATAGCTAACTGTCTGATATAATGCCTTCATGCAGGAAATTTTGACAGTTTCGCAGATAGTAGTTTCAGTAGTTTTGACCTTGTTTGTTGTTATTCAGGTCAAAGGTAATAGTTTTGGCCGAGTATGGGGTAGTGGTGCACAATCATTTACCAGAAGAGGTTTGGAATCACTTGTCTTCAGGTTAACTTTCGTTTTCTCCTTTTTGTTTCTAGCCATTTCATTGGCAGCATTTTTATTGGCTTAGTCCAATATTTTTATGAAACAAATTATAAGACTAGCCCTATATTCTAGACTGTTTTTACTTCGAAGGGGCATTTTCATTATCCCATTAATCCTAATTCTTCTTTGGGGGGTCCCTAGAATTGCCTCTTCAACAGAAAGATTCAGGCCCCACACAACCTACGAGGGTTATGTCGGTGCATACACTGTTGCCAACTTGCCAAAAGAAATTCTCTTGGACATCTCATCAGGTCTTACTGCAATTTCTGAAGATGGAAGAGCAATACCCAGTCTGAGCAGTTCCTGGACTGTAGAGGAGGATGGTAAGGTATGGCGATTTTACTTGTCAGAAAATATTAAATGGCAAGATGGAAGGGTTGTTGACCCAAACTCAATCAATTACCACTTTGATGATGTGGTAATTGAACGGATTGAACCCAATCAGCTTGTTTTTAAGTTATCAAGCCCTTATGCGGCCTTTAGCACCATTGTCTCACGTCCCACTTTCAGCAAAGGTTTAACTGGGGTTGGTTCTTGGGTTGTAACAGCTGTTAAAACTTCTGATGGGATTGTGGAAGAGCTTACTTTGGAGTCAGGGGGGCAAAAACGGGTTTTGAGATTTTTCCCAACTGAGGATCAAGCAAAGATTGCATTTGAATTGGGAAAAATTGATCAGCTTAAAAACATTTTAAACAGTACAACTGTTCCGACAGACTGGAGAAATGTAAATATTGATTCAAGGGTGGACACAAGTAAATACGTGGCTGTGTTTTTTAACATGAAAGACCCATTGTTTGAAAACAACAAGCCACTTAGGCAAGCGCTTTCGTATGCTATTGATAAGTCGGAATATGGAGAATCACGAGCTTTGGGGCCAATCCCTTCAACTTCCTGGGCATACAATAAAGATGTTAAGCCTTATGAATTTGATCTTGCTCGCGCTAAGTCGCTTCTGGTACAAAATGGAAAAGCTGGAGAAAGGATATCTTTTGAGCTTAGTTTGACATCAAACCTCCTGCCTGTTGCTGAAAAGCTTGCAAGGGAGTGGAAAGAGATGGGTGTGGATGTTGTGTTAAAAATTGTAAATGGCAAGCCTGAAACATTTCAGGCATTTTTGGCCACATACGACTCTGGTACTGATCCAGATCAATATGTCACTTGGCATTCAACCCAAGAGGAGACAAACATTGCCAGGTATTCAAACCCAAGAATAGACAAACTTTTGGAGGACGGAAGGCTAACTTTGGATGAACAGAAAAGAAGAAATATATACTTGGACTTCCAGAGATTTCTTCTTGAAGATGTCCCTGCAATTTTTCTTTATAACCCCAGTGTTTATTCAATTATTAGAAAGTGAGTGTTAACTCATCATTTTGATAGTTGAATTTACAAGCTATTGTGTAGCAAAATTACCAACGTGAAGAACTTGGCAATATTAGTGCTTACAGCTGTACTTGCTTTTGCTGGGGTGGTATTTTTGTTTAGACCAAACTCAGAAGATTTGAAAGGGGCTGCATCCCAAACACCAACCGCTACACCTGCTGCAACTAAAAACACCAATGAAACCAAGTCGGAAGCGATGTACAATAGTAAAAATATGGAAAAACCACAACTTACAATTGATAAATCAAAATCCTACCAGGCTATCCTTGATACCTCAGAGGGTCAAATCGTAATTGATCTGACAGCAGACAAAACTCCAATTACTGTTAACAACTTTGTATATCTATCTAGAGCCGGATTTTACGATGGAACCATTTTCCATAGGGTAGTTGAAGGATTTATGATTCAGGGTGGTGATCCTCAAGGAAATGGAACAGGTGGTCCTGGTTACAGGTTTGACGACGAAAAATTTGATGGTAGTTACACTAGGGGTACTGTAGCCATGGCAAATGCTGGTCCTAACACAAATGGAAGTCAGTTTTTCATAATGCATGCTGACTATCCACTTCCAAAAGATTATGTAATCTTTGGTAAGGTATCCAAGGGTCTAGAGGTAGTGGATAAAATTGCTACAGCAGAAACTATTAATCAGGCGGGCGAGAAATCAAAGCCAGTCAATCCAGTTAAAATAAATAAAGCTACAATTGTTGAAAAGTAATACTACTTGGTACGTCTTTCGTCACGGAGTTACATATTACAGTAAGTTTGGAATTCCGTATGGTGTATACCAAGAAAAAGCCACCATTCTTCCAGAGGCGATTGGCCCAATTACTAAATTGGGTGAATATTTGAAGGAAGTAGAAAAGCCTAGATACTTTTTTTCATCACCGCTTCTTAGGTGTAGACAAACCTCAAAGATTGTTAAGGATGTAACCAAGGTTGATTACCATTCAAAGAAACAAATCATTGAATACATGGAGGGAGATGAGAGTTTTGATGAATTTAGCGAAAGAATAAAAGAATTTTTGGAAAAATACTCTAAGTTTCAAACAATGTGGGTTTGTACTCATGGCGCGGGACTTGCTGCTATTAAAAGCCACTTAACCAAAGATAGGTTTGGACTTTTTGACTTACTTGATTACCCAAAGCCTGGGGTGCTTTGGATTTTTAAAGATGGTCAGATGACAGAGAAGTCATTTAATGACTAGATTTGAAAGATAATCCACCAATTTTTCCCTCAACCACCAGCCAATATACTAAAGGGTATTGACAGGTATATTTCAAAAACAATAGTCTTAC
>DBDT01000070.1 GCA_002293705.1 Candidatus Woesebacteria bacterium UBA925 | reverse complement strand
AGATGTGTATAAGAGGCCACATATGGAATGCTTCCAGGTCAAGCAATATTTGACCCAATAACTTTTGTTGGTTTGATTCTAGGTTTTGTATATGTTGTTAGATCTAAATCATTTACATATCTACCGATAATAGTTTTGGCATCTTATGTTCCTGCAGCGCTCTCGGTTGGTCCAGGCCATGCAGCAAATAGGGCGGCATTGGTGATACCATTTTTGTACTACTTGGCTGCACTTGGTTTGGGCTACTTTATAAGAAAGTTGTCTAGCATTAGGAAGCAATATGGGTCCACCCTTTTTGCATTAAGCCTAGCTTCAATTGTGTTTTTGTTTGTTAATTTTCTTTTCAATTATGTGTACGTTCAACCAACCAAGGCTTATGAGGCAATGTTTTCTGGGATTGATTCAATAGTTGAAGAAAGCCTACCCAGGGGCGACTTGATAGTTTCAAGAAATATTTCTGAAGCCCACATATTTTTTGCTTTTTATTCAAGCATGGATCCAGCTGTCTTTCAGTCTTTTTCAAAAGACTGGGATCTTGAGGGTGAAGGAGTTGCCTGGGTTGATCAACTTAGTCAGTGGTCTCTTCCTGCGACAAACTTTAGATCTATAGATTGGGTAAAAGACTTACAGACAAACTCAACACTTGTAATTAAAAAAGGAGACTTGCCGGATGAAGTCTACATAAAAAATAAGCACAGAATAATTTGTTGGCTATGCGAATAAAAGAAAGCATTCTAATTATCTTTATATTTTTGTTTGCTTTATTTTTAAGGCTTGTCTATCCTCAGGTCCCTCCTAGTTTGAACTGGGATGAAGTCAGTCATGCTGTAAATGCAAGATTTTTGTTGCAATCTGGAATGGACGAATGGGGCCAGTCTTTCCCCTTGGTGTTTAGAGCCTTTGGTGACTACAAGTTACCAGGTTACATTTACATTCTAGCTGGCTTTTTCGCCATCTTTGGAGAAAGTCAAATGGTTGTTAGATTACCGTCTGCATTTTTTGGTTCACTAATGGTTGTTTTTGTTTACCTGATAACCAAGAAGGCTCAAAAACAGTTTCATTCAGTACCGCAAGCAAAAATTCTTCCATTTCTAACTTCAGTGTTGTTTGCAGTGTCACCTTGGACGCTCTTCGCATCAAGAGCAGCATTTGAGGCAAATGTGGCTACATCGTTTTTTGTCATTGGTGTGTATTTCTTTTTGCGTAAAGATAGTTTCTCGAAAAACATCTGGATTTTGTCGTGGCTAATATCTTCATTTACGTACAATTCATTTAGGGTGATTGTGCCATTGTTGCTTTGTGTTTATATTTTCTCTCAGTTTAAGCATGTCTGGAAAAAGAATATAAAAATTTCAAAGTCAGTATTTTTAGCATTGATCGTAGTGTTGTTAAATTTCTCCCTATTTTTAACTAGTCAAGGCAATGCCAGATTGGCAAACATTTCAGTTATTGATCAAGGACTAATCTCTAGAGTTGAACAATACAGAAACAGCTACCAATTACCTGAATTACTCGAGAAATTGGTTTTTAATAGATACATCTTTGCATCTCAGGTGGTAACAAGTTCATATCTTTCAGCTTTTGATCCAAGATTCTTATTTTTTGAAGGGGGAGATCAAAGGCAATTTAGTGTACCAGGTTATGGTGTGCTGCCGATTTCACTCATAATCCCCATGATAGTTGGATTATTGTATTTGTTTAGAAATATCAAACACAGCTGGGTTAGAGTATTGCTTCTGTTTTTAGTAATCGCGCCAATTCCTGCGTCAGTTACTAGAGATGCCCCGCACGTTTTAAGACTATTGCCTATGTCAATTTTTTGGATAATGGCTTGTAGTTTTGGTCTAATTATGATCTTTAACAAAGTAAAGCCGCTATTTTTCGTAATAGCACTGTTCTTTGCACTTAACATTTCTGATTATTTAAATCACTATTTAACAGTTTACCCAGAAAAGTTCTCATCAAGTTGGCAGTACGGGTCAAAGCAAATGGCAGAATTTGTTACTCAAATGCAGTCGGATTACGATAAGGTGTTGATAACTAAAGAATATGGCGAGCCACATATATTTATTCTTTGGTATGGGAAATACTCATCAAGAGAATACTTGTCTGATACAGATCTAGTTAGGTTTAATCAAAGTGGCTGGTGGTGGACAGATTCGTTCTCAAACTACGTATTTCTGAATTCCTGGCAGATTCCAAGTGACGGATCTTTGTTCGTTAGTGAGTCTGGTGTTACAGTTGACTGTAATCTTCAAAAATGTCTTCTACTTAGGTCACCTGGAGAAGTGATGCCTGGTTGGCGTAAAATTGAAGTAATAGTTGACCAAAGCGGTAAAACTATATACGAAGCATATGAAAACATTAAAAGCTAGGCTAATTAACTTTCAGTCCGTGTTTTTGGTGAGCTTACTTTTGTTTTCATTATTCACCAGGTTCTACAAACTAGACACAATTCCTCCACACTTGACCCCAGACGAGGCATCTCTTGGTTACAATGCATTTTCCATACTAAACAGCTTAAGAGATGAGCATGGAAAACTTCTACCAATAGTCTTTGAATCATTTGGTGACTGGAAGCCTGGGTTGTATGTGTATTTAAGTGTGATACCTGTATATTTGTTCGGACTAAATGAATTTTCTACAAGATTTGCATCTGCATTGTTTGGGTCAATTTCGCCAATAATACTATTTTTTATTGTAAAAAATCTTTCAAGAAGAAGAACAGTCGGAGCACTACCATATCTGGCAAGTTTATTTTTGTCAGTCACACCATGGCATATTCACTTCAGTAGAGGTGCTTGGGAGGCCCAGGTCTCATTGTCAATCACCCTTATGGGGGTTTTGCTATTTTTATACTCCTTAAAAAAAGAAAAACTGTTAGTTCTGTCGGCCCTGATGTTTTCATTGACCCTTCTTACATATCAAGGTGCAAAACTTTCTACTCCATTAGTCGTCTTTACGCTGCTTTTAGTCTTTAGAAGGAAGTTTGTAAAAATAAAAATGGGTTATATTTTAACTTCTGTTGCATTGGGTTTAATTGTAAGCTTTCCAATAATTCTCTCAGTATTTACTGGACAAGCTGGTAGGTTGTCAGTTTTTAGTGTCTTTAATTTTCCTAGGCCAGATGAGTACACCCAAAACTTTATATCACAGACTTCTACTCAAAAGGGTTCGCTTTTTTACAACCTTTACTATTCAGAAAACTACCACTTCTTGCGAGGTGTGTTGGGGAGATTTTTCAACCACTTCTCATATAGATTTTTATTCTCTGAAGGTGATTTTCAAAATCCAAGACACTCATCACCATACACAGGTCAACTCTTGATTGGGTTTGCACCATTTATAGTAATGGGCATGTTTTCGATGGCGAGAAACTTTAGAGTCAACAAAGCACATCAATTCTTTTTCTTTTGGGCGATTTTTTCAGTTTTGCCATCGATACTATCAAGAGATCAGGTCCACTCAGTTCGAGCCATAGCGCTTGTTATTCCCCTTGTCTACGTTACTTCAATTGGAGTGATGGTTCTTCTGGATTTTTTAAAGAATTTCAAATTTCTCGGTTTGGCTTTGACATTTGGCATAGTGGTCGTTAGTTTTGGTCTATACGCAGACAGATACCTTGTACAGCTGAGCAATCTTAATTCAAAGTATTGGCAATGGGGATACAAACAAGCTGTCCTTGAGATTTCCAACCTCAAGTCAGGCGGTGAAGCTCCCAAGGTGGTATTTGAACAATCATATGCACAACCATACATTTATTTTTTCTTTTACAACAAAACTAAACCAGCTGAAGCATGGAGAGATCTTTCTAATGGTTTTGTGAGAAGTAAGTCGGGAGACGTCGGTTTGGTTAAAAGCATAGAAGGTGTAAGTTTTGAATACATTGACTGGCAGGTTGCCAGAGGTAGAAGTGGCGAGGTCTTTGTAGGATCACCAATGGCGATACCGGTTTCAGATACTTTAGATGCTAATCAGTTCCAAGTTATTTCAGAAATACCATTTTTAGATAATAAAGAGATCTCATTAAGAATTGTAAAAATTAAATGAAAATTAAACTAACACTAATAGTGATTATTGCCATCTCATTTTTTATGAGATTTTACTCAATCTCTGAATTACCAGCCATAAATGCTGATGAGGCTGCGCTTGGCTACAACGCGTACTCATTGATTAAAACTGGAAAAGATGAGCACGGTAGAAGCTGGCCGATTCACTTCCAATCATTTAATGATTGGAAACCAGGTCTAACTGCTTACTTAATGATTCCTACTATTTATCTTTTTGGCTTAAATGAACTATCTACAAGATTCGTCCCAGTTTTATTGTCATCTCTTTCGCCATTAATTCTCTATTTTTTGGTTTTAGAGTTGTCTAGAAATAAATATGGTGAAACTCGAAAAAGGTTGGCTTTAATATCTGCATTGTTTCTGGCGATCTCTCCATGGCATGTGCATTTTAGTAGGGGTGCTTGGGAAGTTTCAGTGGCACTATTCTTCATACTTGCCGGTGCACTATTTTATCTCAAAGGCTTATATAAGCCATCGTTTTTCATATTGTCAGGATTGTTTTTTGTACTTTCCCTATACACATATCATTCAGCAAGAGTTTTTGTCCCCATCTTTGTGTTTCTTTTGACATTAATAAATTACAAAAAGGTTGTCATGAATTGGAAGAAAGTCTTAATTTCAGTATTTTTCTCACTCCTGCTTTTGATACCTTTGTTTTACTCCTTTATTCACAGCTCAGCAATTCTTGCAAGGGCCTCTGGTGTCGGTTTGTTGTCCGATATAGGACCAGTAAATAGAGCAAATGAATTAAGGGGAAGTCACGCTGACCAAAACAATGTATTGGTAAAGATCTTTAACAATAAATATGTTGAGTATTCTCTAGCATTTGCTAATAATTACGGCTCACATTTCCATGGATTATTCCTTTTTCTGTCAGGGGATGATATCCAGAGAAATAAAGTCCCTGAAACTGGGCAGATGTATTTGCATGATTTACTGTTTATACCAATTGGGTTAATTCTCTTGTCAAAGAGTCCAATAAAGTACTTCCCAGTTATTGTCTGGCTACTTTTATCTCCACTGGCTGCAGCGTTAACTTTTCAGACCCCACACGCTCTACGAGCAATGTTTATGTCTGTTCCGCTTGTAATA
Source organism: Candidatus Woesebacteria bacterium UBA925 (assembly GCA_002293705.1). Taxonomy (GTDB): domain Bacteria; phylum Patescibacteriota; class Microgenomatia; order UBA8517; family UBA8517; genus UBA925. The sequence continues at coordinate 129 of DBDT01000070.1, read as the reverse complement.
ATCTCTGCGATGGGTCTTGAGTACTTGATTACTAAGATTGATTCAAAAAACAAAATTGTGCTTTACCCTTCATTGGCAATTGTAACTATTTTGATAGGATATTTCTTCTCAAGGTACATGGTTATGTAT
>DBDT01000077.1:8478-15393 GCA_002293705.1 Candidatus Woesebacteria bacterium UBA925 | reverse complement strand
AGATGTGTATAAGAGACAGACTCTGTACTTTGGCGTTGGGTAACCTTTTGATTGCACAAATTCCTGTAGCCTACTTTTTGAATCTTTAAGTGACTGTGTTGTTAGCTCTCCAATTGGTTCAATTATTGCTTCGAATATAAACGCCCTTGCTGCTTCCAAGCCTAGGTCGAGGTACAAAGCGCCAATAATGGCCTCAACAGTGTCTGCCAGAAGTGATTGGTTGGATCTACCCCCACCCTGCTCTTCTCCTTTGGACAAAAACAGTGATTCGCCCAGGTTTAGTCTTCCTGCAGCTTCAGCTAGGCTTTTTGTGTTAACCACGCTAGCTCTTAAGGCTGTTAAGTATCCCTCCTCTTTGTCAGGAAGCAGCTTGAAAATATGGTCGCTGACAACAAGCTCCAAAACTGCGTCTCCTAAAAACTCAAGCCTCTCATTTGTACCCCTTATGCCTGGATTTTCATTGATCCAGCTTCTGTGGGTCAATGCTTGGTCAAATAGGGCTGGATTTGTGAATTTTGATTTTAAATCGTTAACATTTGTCATACCGCTGAAGATTTTACACTCTCTTGGGCTATTTTGGCTACACTGCCTAACACCCCATTAACAAAACTACTTGAAGCATCTGAGCCAAATTCTCGCGCAAGCTCAATTGCCTCATCAATTGCGACTTTTGGAGGCAGATCAGAGTACATTATTTCAAAGGCAGCCAATCTCAAAACAGCTAAATCTGTCTTATTTATCTTCTCAATAGGCCAAGTGGGGGCGCTTTGGGCGATAACTTCGTCGATTTTGGCAAGATTTTCAATAATTTTTAATGATTGAGGTTCAACAATTTCTTGTGAGTCCAAAAAGGAGTAAGCGTAAAGCTCTTGTACAATTTTTTGACGCTTTAAGTGGCGAGGGTCGTGAGCAGACTTCATTTAGTTTATTGTGACTGTCTTACCTTGCGCCACAATGTGGGCAAAGTTTATGAGCAAACTTATCTTTACCGCAAGACTTACAAGTTGATAGATTTGGAAGATCGACAGTGATCTTTCCTCTTCTCTCTCTTGTTCTTTGGTGGCTGTGTTTCTTTTTTGGTGTTGGTGCCATAGCCAGTATTTTACAGCAGTCTAGGCCGATTTTCCATAGTCAGCCTAAAAATGAATAATATGTCTAATTTTCAGCAATTTCTTTGGCCTTGAAGTAGGAAATGGTCTCTGGGTAGCTGCCTGGATTTTCGACTATATCAGTTGCCAATTCCTTAGATTTTTTAATAAGCTCACTATCTCCCCAACTGGCATACTTAAACTCTGGAAGACCAGATTGCCTGCTACCAAAGACTTCTCCAGGTCCTCTTAATGCTAAATCAATCTCTGCAAGCTCAATTCCGCTGTGAGAGTGGGTCAGGTGAGTCAGTCTCTCTTTGGCTTTACTGTTATTTACCTCAAACATTAGTAGACAGTAAGATTCTTGACCTGCTCTTCCCACACGACCTCTTAACTGGTGCAAAGCAGCAAGACCAAACCTTTCTGGGCTTTCAATAAGCATAATATTGGCATTTGGAATATCTATTCCAACTTCAACAACTGGAGTGCAGATCAAAATGTCACTCTTTTTTTCTTTGAAATCGCTTAACACTTGGTCTTTTTCAGACTGTTTCATTTTTCCGTGAAGTATTGCTAGTTTGTGTTTGTCAAAAACCTTTGAAAGTTTTTCAAATTCCTCTTTAGCGCTTTTAATTTCAGACAGATTACCCTCTTCGCTCTCCTCAATGAATGGGCAGACAACAAAAGCCTGCCCTCCTGTTTCATTGATCATTTTTTTGACCCACTCATATGAGGCATCTCTTTTGTTTTTCTCAACTATCCATGTTTTTACTTTTCTTGAACCGTGAGGCAAGTCTTTTAACACTGTAAGTTCCAAATCGCCATACAATGTGAGTGCGATGGTTCTTGGAATTGGTGTAGCTGTCATTGTTAAGGTGTGTGGAATCTCAATACTCCCTTGAGAAATTTTGGCTCTCTGTTCAACTCCAAAACGGTGTTGTTCGTCAATCACAACAAAATGAAATTCTGGCAAATTTTGTCTTTTTAGTAGTGCATGTGTTCCAACATAAACATCACAATTTGGGTCTGTGTTTTTCTTGTTTGCGGTAACCAATTCTGTTTTGATACCCCAGTTGCTCAAAAGTGCCCCTATGACTTTAAAATGTTGGTTTGCCAATACTTGTGTTGGGGCAAGTATTGCGCTTTTTCCACCATTTAAAAAAGATAGATATGCTCCAAATGCTGCAACCGTTGTTTTTCCACTTCCCACATCTCCTTCTAGCAATCTATTGGCTGGAATTGTACTTCCAAGGTCCTTGATTAACTCGTCCATCGCCAGCTTTTGGGAATTAGTTGGTGTAAATGGTAGACAGTCCAAAAAATTCTGGTAGTCACCATTTGTGATCTCCATTTTTCTTGCTTTGTGGTTTTGTCTCCAGCGCCTTTTTCGCTCTAGGGATGAAACTTGCGCAAGTAGTAGTTCGTTGAATGCAAGTCTTTCTCTGGAGCGTGTAACATCAGGCCCTGATTTCGGTCTGTGTATCAGTGTGATTGTTTCATCAATTCCAAGAAGGCTATATTTGCTAAGTATTTTGCTGCTTAAAAATTCCATGCTTTTTAAGTCTGTTTTGTTTAAGGCAATGTTGATCACTCTTCTTAACCACTTGGAACTTACCCCTGCGGTCTCAGGGTAGATTGGAGTGCTGGCCCCTATGTGTACGGGAAGACTTCCTTCAATTACTTTTTCGTAGTTAGGGCTTACTAATGCGGGCTTTTTCTTCCACAGGCCTACTTTTCCAGAGAGCAGAAACAGATCATTTGAGGAAAAAACTCTTGTTAGGTATGTTTGATTGAACCATATGGCTCCAATCTGCGAAGATCCGTCGCTAAATAGTCCTTCGATCAAAACTTTACCAGTTTTAGTGTAGATACTTTTAACCTCAATTGGCGTTGCTTTTATAGTAACCTTCTCGCCTATTTTTGCCTCAGATATGCCTAGGGTCTGACCAGCATCTTCATATCTTCTTGGGGTGTGAAGTAGAAGATCTTCGATTGTTCTTATGCCAAGCTTTTTTAGTTTCAATTCAGCCTTGTCCCCAACCAGTGGAAGAGCTGCAACATCTTGTTTAGTTGAATACATTTAAAATCCTACTGACAAAAATGGCAAGAATGAAGATATAACAAGTACTACCCCAATTGTTATAACAATAATCTTACTTAAAAGCTTTTTTATTTTTACTTTTTTGCTCATGTTATTCAAATGATACTTTATAGAACTTTCTTTTGCCTATCTTTACTTTGTCATCCTCCTCAAGCACTAGATTTTGATTATCCACCCGTACCCCATTTACTTCAACTGCGCCAGCTTTAATCATTCTCTTGGCTGAAGCCATGGAGCCTTCAATCAAGGATACGAACATTGAAATGTTGTCATATGCCTTTGTAACCTGCTTTCTAGAGTAAGTTGGCTCTTTTTTCTGGAACGTATCTTCAAACCATTTGGATGCTGAAACTGCACCATCTTTTCCATGAATCTCCTCGACTATTGTTTTGGCCAAGTGGATTTTCATGCTCATTGGGTTAACTCCACCACTTAGTTCTTTTTTAATGTCTTCAAATTCCTGATCTGATACTTTAGTTGCAAGTTCGAAGTAAGGAATAATTAGGTCGTCAGTAATACTCATTATTTTTCCATACATTTCATTCGGGTCATCACTTAACCAAATGGCATTCCCCCAGCTTTTGCTCATCTTTCTGCCGTCAGTTCCTGGAAGGTATCCTGTGCAAATTACAGCACTTTCACGATTTTCAATTTCAGAAATAAGTTTTCTTCCAGCGAGCATGTTAAATGTTTGATCCAATCCACCTATTTGGATGTCTGTTTTAAGTTTGTAGCTGTCATAGCCCTGCATCACAGGGTAAAGTGTTTCATGTAGCCCGACTCTTTTCCCCTCAGCAAGTCTTTTTTTGATTAATTCTCTGGATACAAAATCCCCTACTGAGAAGTTTTGGCATAATGTGATTATTTCTGCAAATCCAAGCTTAGAAAGCCACTCGCTATTTTTGACAATTTTAACTTTGCTGGTGTCGATGATTTTAGAAGCTTGGTTGGTATAATCAGCCAGGTTCTGATCAATCTCTGCTGAGGTTAAGACAGGCCGCTCTCCATCTTTGTCTGAAGTGTCTCCAATTAAGGCTGTAAAGTCACCAAAAAGAAGTGTGACATTGTCCCCTCTTTCAACAAATTGTTGCAATAGTCTAAGTGGAACAGCATGCCCCAAGTGTATTCTTGGTGCAGTCGGATCAATACCAAGATATATGTTTAATTTCCTGCCACTTTCAAGAAGTGAATTAAAAAGATCTCCCTCGGGTAGCACTGAATGGATTTGTCTAAACTTTCTCATCAGGTAGTTTAGCAAAAATTGTTAGTATTGTTTAGGAAATATCCCCAGTGTGATAAAATATAGGTCTATTCTATTGCTGATTGGAGTGTGATATGGACAGTCAACAGGGTAGTGGTTGGTATGCTCTTTTAATGGTGATTGACCTAACGATTGGTAGTGCAGGATACGATAGAGAAGTTTTTAATTTTAAAAAGTTGGAGACAGGCGTTGAGGTCCGTGTTACACACGGAGAAGCATCGATTGGTCTTGTTCCACTTGAAGATCGCAAACTGCGTCTTTTGCTTGAAGACTCCACTGGTGAAATATTAATTCCAACCATGGGGGATATTGATGTATATGTCCAAACTCTAGTATCACAAGGGCTATTGGAGATTGTGATTTCTGTCGAACCTGGCAAAGAAGCTATTTTCTTCTACTCAGATGAAAGAGGTTTTTCCTTGTCGGTTCAATGGCTTGGTGGACCGCCAACACTATTCGCGGTGCCAAGTTTAGACATCGTGGAGGTGTAATTGATTGTGCCTTGCACCGATTTGGTGTGAGGCACAATTTTAGCTTTTTATATGTGTATCGGTGTAAAATATTCTGATGTGGAAAGAGTCATTGAGGAAAAGAAGGCGTGTCGCCCAAAGGGTGGTTTCGACAAGGAATACTTCTGATGGTTCACTTAGGTCAAGGCTAATATTTCTTCTCTCATATGTATGGGGTACCCCAGGTCAATCCAGAGCTCGTAGGATGGCTATTTTTGCAAGATTCTCATTTTTTTCAAGCCTAATTTTTGCTGCCATTGCCTTTTTGACTTTCCAGATACTGGTCCTCACTCTCCCTTCTCCTGAAAACATTGTAAGGTCGGACGGCTTTGCCACTCAGATTCTTGATAGGAATGGTGAGTCGATTTATGACATATTTGTTGATGAGCGTAGAACTAAAGTACCTCTTTCAGACATTTCTGACTACTTAAAACAAGCAACAATTGCCATAGAGGACAAGAATTTTTATAGCCACCAAGGTTTTGACCCACTTGCCTATCCAAGGTTAATCTACAGAGCAATTTTCCAAAGAAGGTTCCAAGGCGGGTCCACTCTTACTCAGCAGCTTGTTAAAAATGTGCTGCTTACCAATGAAAGGTCAGCCATCAGAAAGATTAATGAGTTGGTCTTGGCCCTTCAAATTGAACAGAGGTACACCAAAGATCAGATACTTGAGCTTTATTTAAATGAAGTCCCATATGGTGGAACCAATTGGGGGGTAGCTACTGCTTCTGAAAGTTACTTTGGTAAAAAGCCTAAAGAGTTGGACTTGGTTGAAAGCGCTATTCTTGCAGGTCTACCTCAAAGACCGTCAACTTATTCTCCACACTCATCAACCCCTACGGCTTACATAAAAAGAACAGAAGATGTGCTTAGACGCATGAGGGAGGATGGATACATTAACGCTGAACAAGAAAAATCTGCCAAAGAGGCACTCCCTAATGTAGTCTTTAAGCCAAAAGGAGTCTCTCTTAAGGCCCCTCACTTTGCTCAGTATGTTCAAGACATATTGGAGGAAAGGTATGGTGCTGATATTGTTCAAAAAGGAGGTCTCAGGGTGACAACATCACTTGATCTCTCTCTTCAAGAAGAGGCTCAAAAAATCGTGAAGGAAGAAACCGACAAGGCCGCAAAGCAAGATGTTGGAAATGGAGCTGCAGTTGTAATTGATGTCAACACAAGCGAAATATTGGCCATGGTTGGATCTAAAGATTTTCTGGACACAACAACTGATGGCCAAGTTAATGTTGTGACAAGACTAAGGCAACCCGGTAGCTCTTTTAAACCGATCACATATCTTGCGGCGCTATCCAAGGGCTACACAGCAGCAACAGTACTGGCGGACACACCAACAAAGTTTCCAGGTGGTGTGGGTCAGCCTGATTATGAACCTGGAAACTATGATGGTAAGTTTAGAGGGCCAGTGCAGCTTCGTTACGCCTTGGCAAACTCTTTAAATATTCCTGCAGTAAAAATTCAATCCCTTGTTGGTCTTGAAGACACATTAAAATTGGCAACTGAGCTTGGTATAAAAAGCTTGCCAGCGAACAAAGAAACACTATCAAGAGTTGGGCTATCCCTCTCTCTTGGTGGTGGTGAGGTCACTTTGCTTGATATAACTAGCGCTTACGGAGCAATGGTTAACGGAGGCAATAAAGTAGATCCAGTGGCAATTTTAAGAGTCGAAGACAGAAATGGTAAGGTTTTGGAGGAGGCAAAACTTGAAAAAGGAAGAAGTGTTCTTTCTCCTGAGCTCTCATACATCATAAGCAGTATCCTTTCAGATAATGAGGCAAGATCTGAAGTATTTGGTGTTAACTCACTTCTAAACATCCCCGGTAGATCAGTGGCTGTTAAAACAGGAACAACAAATGACAAAAGAGACAATTGGGCAATTGGTGGAACACCACAAATTATTGTTGGCTCTTGGGTTGGAAATAATGACAATAGACCTAT
>DBDT01000077.1:0-8309 GCA_002293705.1 Candidatus Woesebacteria bacterium UBA925 | reverse complement strand
GTTAAAACAGGAACAACAAATGACAAAAGAGACAATTGGGCAATTGGTGGAACACCACAAATTATTGTTGGCTCTTGGGTTGGAAATAATGACAATAGACCTATGAGCAAGGTTGCCTCAGGTGTTAGTGGAGCCTCCCCTATTTGGAACAGAATAGTAAAAGCAGCGCTTGCAGATCTTCCTAGGGTTGATTTTGAAAAGCCTGAGGGTGTTGTGGAGCTTGAAGTAGATAGAGTTTCTGGTTTTATTGCTCATGATGGGCTACCCTCCCGTAAGGAATACTTTGTTAAAGGTACTGAGCCGTCTGGACAAGACACTATTCACACCATGGTCAAGCTATGTAGGGGTGATGGAAAACTGGCAACTCCATCAGACATTGCTGCAAACAACTTTGAGTCAAAACCATTTATAAAACTTACTGAAAAGGATCCATTTGAGTCATCAAACTGGCCCAATAGATGGCAAGAAGGAATTGATAGTTGGATTGCCCAACTTCCTGCGGATCAGCAGTCTAAGTACAAACCTCCCACAGAGTTTTGTGGATCAGGTAGCAGTTTTCCAATTAATGTGGAGTTTTTGGAACCTCGAGATAGAACCAGCAATCTCCCAAACACCTTTACTGTAAAGTTTATGGTTGATTCTATTGAAAATATTGAAGAGGTAAAACTTGAAATAGATGGAGTTTTGGTTAAATCATTTGCAGGCAATGACTCGTTTGAATATCAAGCCAGTTTAATGACTGGAAAGCACAGCCTAAGAATTGTTGCCAAAGATAGCAAAGGCAGGGAGAGTGACAGAAAGATAGACATAGGGGTGGGAACTAGTTGGGAGTAATACAGTACTTTTGTAAAATTGAAGAGTATCTAGGCTTAAGAAATCAGTTGGTAAAATATCCTATTCTTGTTTTTGGCTTGCATGCTTGTAGCGCTAATTTACGATCTTTTTTACAGTGAGTGGGATAAAGTTTTGCTTTCCTGAATATATAGTTCTCAACTTTCGTTGTATTCATTTTTAAGCATATCGACAATTTTATTCATACCATGTTTTTTGGCGTCTTTAATCTGCCACAGTAGTGCTCGCCTTTCATGATTTTGATTGTTGTATCCGCGGGACTTTGTAGTAGCAGTAATTGCTTGATTAGGATCAATTTTGGATAGTTCAGACAACACATTTCTATTTATGTAAATCGTGCTCGTTTTTTTTATGTAGAAAAAGTTGTAGAAATTGTCACCTTTTTTAGGAATCACAAATCCAAATTTAACCTCAGGACATCCTTCTCCGTAGACTTTCTCTATGGGAATGCAGACACCATCCAGGAAACGCCTACAGTAGTCCACTGCTCGGTTAACATCTCCGTTGAAGACAGGTATTTCGTCGCTTGAATACTGAAGTAAGTCTAAGATATCTGCATCTGAAAGATCAGTAATTTTTTTATCGTGATGGACTTCCTTAGAACTCCCATCTTCTTGTTGTGGTGAATTTTGCGAAACATCTTCATGGAAAGTATCGTCACTCTCTTTGCCTGTTATTGTTAAGCCTTCTCCATCAGGAGTAAACGCGGTGTTGCTTTTATCCACTACTGCAATTAGATTTTTACCTACCTTAGTCTTTCCTTTTAAATCAAAAAAGACAGCATGGGCCCCTTCTTCTATGCCTGCAAGTCTAAAGTAATAACCCAAGGGACCTTCGTATTGAATTGACTTATCAGGTTGTGGTGGTGTTGGCTCTTGCAATGGTGTCCAATCTTCTTGCATGCACTCATTCTACACGACTTAAATGTGATTTAAGTGATTGTGTAGTCACTTGATTCGATTTGACAACTTTTTCTCAAGTAGTCCCCTTACATCTGACACCTTTTCATCAGAAACCTCTGACCTTGCATAGTTAAAAGTGATTCTGAAGGTGTATTTGCTTTCATGAATATTAAGAAGATCTATGGATGAGACCTCTTCAGTTGCATTTGAAATTTCCTCTATAAGTTCAGAAACCCTCTCCCCTTCTTCTTTGGTTAAAGTAATATCTTCAAAATGAAGTGGTTTCTTTTCAACAATTTTGTAAGCACTTCTTTCTTTGATATCCAACATCTCGGAAATTGATTGCTCAAAGATAAAGTATTCACCGACTTTACTTAACTGGTTTAACCTTTTACTTCTAAGCTTCAGTTTTAACCCATCAATAATTCCTTGGGCTGTCCTTTGGTCAAAGTTGGCAAAGCCAATTGATAGGGTTGAAACTTCACTATGCTCGGTTTTGTTTTTTTTGCTTTTTAAATAAACATTGGCAATCTCAAACAAAAACATTGGTTGATTATTCCAATTGTTCTCTTTAAGAGCTATGATTGTGGTGTCTTTCAAGCTTGTCCTCATGCTTCCAGCGGATTCGCCAAGTGGATTTAATATCTTTATCTCTTCACTTGATTTGGTTGAGCCCACCATTGAGAGGGTCATTATTTCGTGGCCACCCCATCCTGACAGTAGTGTCCTCACGTTTTTTTCAAAGGCAAAGATTGGATCACTTTTGCTAGTTGGAATAGCTCCAGTCATTAGTTTTTTAGGCAGTTTGAAGTATCCGTATATTCTTGCTACCTCCTCGATAATGTCTTCAGGAATTCCAATATCTGTCTGCCTGTCTAGTGGTGCTTTGAACTGCCCCACTTCCCCATCCCATTTAACCTCAAAGCCAAGAGGTGAAAGAATTTTTTCGATCTCAGGTTTTGTGAGTGGAACCCCTAGTGTTGAGTTGATTTGCTCAAGACCAACAATCACACTCTTTGCTGGACTGCTCTCGATTTTGTCGTAAACAAATGAGCCTTCGGATCTTCCCTTAATTTTGACAATTAGTTGGCATGCATACTCAATCGCTGCTTGGTAGGACTGCTTACTTGGCTGTTTTTCATTAAGAACTGCAGCATGTGTTCTGCATTCATGAAGTATGGACGAGCTGCGAATGACAAGAGGGTCAATTATTTCTGTTGCAAGAAGAATTCTTTTGGTATCTTTTGTAACTTTGCTATCTTCCCCACCCATTATTCCAGCTAAATCAAACAATCCATTGTTGTCCTCAAATACAATCTCCCCGCCTCTGAGGGTGAGTTTGCGTCCATCTAGTATGGAAATTGTCTCTCCAGCTTCTGCTTCTTTAACAGTAAAGCCAACTCCTTCAATTTTGTCTAAATCAAAAGCGTGAACAGGTGCGCCATATGAATACATCGCCACATTTGTGGCATCAACTATATAGTTTTTAGAGGCCTCACCAATTCCTTCTAAGTATGACTTTAATTTTTGGTCAACAATTTTTCCATCCACATCGCCAACAACTATTCCAGCAAAGTATTTCACTTTCTTGGTTTTAACCACAGGAGTTTTTTTAAGATCTCCTTTCAAGTATTTCTCAATTTTTATTGGTTTTATCTTTGCCTTGTGTCCGAATTGAGGAAGAATTGCTGCTGCCTCTTTTGCAATGCCATAAGCACTTGCCATGTCCACTCTGTTGACCGTAACCTCAATTTCATACATGTGGTCACCTTCTAACTTGTGAACCCTTTCAAAAGATGGGCCACATAGGCTAAGACTGCTTGCAATTTCTTTGGGCTTTGCATCTGTTTCAAGAAAGTCTCTCAACATTGAATCAGTGATTTTTAGTTCTATTGCCATTTTTTAAAATTGTGAGAGGTGACGTATATCTGTTGAGAGAATTGTTCTAATGTCTCCAAGTTTTATACCTGATTTCATCATATATGTTCGCTCAACTCCCCAGCCAAAAGCAAAGCCTCTGTATTTTTTGTGATCCACTCCGCCAGCTTTAAGTACATTTGGGTGCACCATTCCTGCTCCACCCAACTCCAGCCAGCCTTGTTTGCAGAACTTGCAGCCAACACCTCCACACACATCGCAGCTTATATCAACTTCAAATGATGGCTCAGTGAATCTAAAGTTATATGGTCTTAATCTAATTTCTCTTTTTTCACCGAAGAAATTTTTGGCAAAGTAATCAAGGGTTCCAAGAAGGTTTGAGATGCTTAATCCCTCATCAATTACAAGACCTTCAAATTGGTGAAACATGGGAATGTGTGTAAGGTCAGACTGCCTTCTGTATGTTTTACCGATGTTGATCATTCTGATTGGTGGCTTACTTGAAAGCATTTCGCGCAACTGTCCACTACTTGTATGGGGGGTAAGAACCAGCCCTCCTTCGACAAAGAAAGTTTCTTGCTCATCCCGAGCTGGATGGTCTTTTGGCATGTTTAACCCTTCAAATGCATACCAGTCGGTTTCAATTTCAGGATATCTTCTTCTAGTGAATCCAATTTGAGTAAAAATTGATGAAATCTCTTCAATTGCTTGGCTGATTAAATGTGTTGATCCGACTGGAGGTAGAATTCCCGGAATTGTAGGGTCAAAGCTTTGTTGCTCAACAGCCTCTCTTTCGCTTAAAGCCTCATCAAGTGCTCCCTCAATTGCTCTTTTTGCTTCATTTAAGGCTCTACCAAATTCCACCTTTTCATCTTTGGTAAGACTTGTAATAATCTTTGCTTCTTGGTTAATCCTTCCATTTCTACCTAGATATTCAATCCTAATTTGTTCTAAGGAGTTTTTATCGCTGTTTCCAAGTATTTTTGATATTGCTTCGGTGCGAGCTCTGTGAAGTGAATCTAGCATGAGGCTATTGTAGCAAACATTGCCTTATTTCTGCCCTAGGCAATTATTTACTTTGCTTTCTCAAATATAGCTTTGAAGGTAGCACTATCTTTGGCTGCAATGTCAGCCAAGACTTTTCTGTCTAGTTCAATGTTTGCAGTTTTAAGGCCCTTTATGAATACGCTGTAGCTTGAACCAAGAGATTTAACTGCAGCTGAGATTCTGGTGATCCAAAGAGCTCTCATGTCTCTTTTTCTAAGTCTTCTTCCTACGTAAGCATAATGTCCAGCATGCATTACAGCTTCGATAGCGGCACCAATTCTCCTTCTTCGGGCGTGCCTGTATCCTTTAGCTGCTGCTCTTATTTTTCTGTGTTTTCTGCTTGCGATTGATTTGACTCTCATGGGTTTATTATTATGCTTCTTTTGCTACAACTGGTTTTCTTTTTCTAATTCTTACTCCAGTTGCTTTGATAATTCTTTTTGCAAAACTATCCTTGGTGGCAATTGTACCAGAAAGCCTCATTTTATGCTTGGCGCTCTTTCTGACCTTCAAGTGGCTAGTAAAGCTTTGTCCACGCAAAACCTTACCTGTTTTGGTAATCTTGAATCTTTTTACTATTGATTTGTTTGTTTTAACTTTTGGCATTTTCGTTATTTTCTGTAATTGTTTGAACAGTTTCCAGCTTTTTACCTTTCTTGTATGGTGATAATACCATAGCCAGGTATCTTCCAAAGAATTTAGGCTCCATGTCGGTTACAGTCTTTTCTTCAAGCATCTTTTTAACCTTACCTAACACTTCGTATCCACTTTCTTTGGCAATCATCTGTTTTTTCTTGAAACTGACCACAACTCTTACTTTGTTACTGTCTTCAAGAAAGTCTTCGATTCTTCTGATTCTGGTCATAAAGTCGGCCTCTCCTATAAAAGGACTAAATCTGACCTCTTTGACCTCAGATCCTTTGTTCTTCTTGGAAATTTCTCTTAACCTCTTTTCTTCTTGGTACCTATATTTACCTATTTCAATTAGCTTTACAACTGGTGGATTTGCCCTCTCTGCAATGAGAATTAGGTCAACTCCAACCTCTTTTGCCTTATTCAATGCTTCTTCTAGGCTAACCACCCCAATTTGTTTGCCTTCACCATCCAACAGCCTCACTGTGTCAGCTGTTATTTGGTTATTTGCAATTATGTTGATTTCCGTGTTTTTCAAAGGCAGTCTATAGTACCAAAATCATAGCCTAAGTTCAATTAGATAGCTAGAGTTAGTGATTTTTCGGCTCTAAGCTTGGAAATTAGAGCTATAAAATCATTAAGTGTAATGGCAGGGCCATTACCCACCCCTCTGGTTCTAACTGAAACCATGCCACTTTCCGCCTCTTTGGGTCCAACAATAAGTAGGAATGGAACCTTTTCTTTTTCTCCATCTCTGATTTTTGCACCTAATGTTTCCTGCCTGGAATCAAGCTCAACTCTAAAGCCTAACTCTTTTAGGTTTGAGTAGATATCCTCCGCATATGAGAGCGTCTTGTCACTTACAGGCAACACTTTTACCTGGGTAGGACTAATCCAGAATGGGAAGTTACCACCAAAGTGCTCTATGAGAAATGCCACAACCCTCTCAATTGCCCCTACTGAAGACCTGTGGATGACAATAGGCTGCTTTTTAGACCCATCTTGGTCAGTGTACTCAAGTTTAAATCTAGAGGGCATTACAAAGTCATATTGGACAGTAAAGGCTGTGTCTTCTTTGCCATTTACATTTTTCATCTGGACATCTATTTTGGGTCCATAGAAAGCAGCCTCTCCTTCTGCTTCAAAAAATGGAACATGCTGGTTATTTAGGACAGTTCTTAAGGTGTTTTCAGCCTTTTCCCAACTTTCATCGTCTTTGAAATACTTACCTTCATCTTTTCGGTCGCCAAGAGAGAGTCGGTATCTATAATGTTCGCCTGGCTTTAGTCCAAAAATTCCTGCTATGTAGCTGATTAGGTCAAGCGCGCCAGATATCTCACTTTCAGCCTGATCAATCATTGCAACTATGTGTGCGTCAGCTAGACAGAAGCTTCTGACCCTGATAAGTCCTGTAAGCTCACCTGACTGCTCATAACGGTACAGCTTGGCCAGCTCTGCAATTCGAACTGGTAGCTCTTTGTAGCTATGTGGCTTTGAAAGATATAGCTCAAAGTGGTGAGGACATGTCATTGGTCTTAACATGTACTGCTCGTCATCAATCTTAATTGGTGCATACATTGAATCTTTGTAGTATGGATAATGGCCTGATTTTTCATAAAGGGCCACTTGGGCAATGTCAGGCGTGTAGACATGCAGATATCCTCTTTTGATCTCTTCATCAACAATAAATCTCTCAATTTCTCGTCTAATTGCTGCACCTTTTTCAGTCCAGAGTGGCAATCCCTTGCCAACTATCTCGCTAAATACAAATAGCCCCATCTCTGAGCCAATCTTTCTGTGGTCGCGCTCTTTGGCAAGCTCTAAGTCAGATAAGTATTTATCCAACTCATCCTTGCTCTCAAATGCAGTGCCGTAAATTCTGGTCAACATCTTGTTTTTCTCATCCCCTCGCCAATATGCTCCAGCAATAGACATAAGCTTGAAATGCTTTAGTACTTCTGCTGGATTATCAATGTGACCACCTTTGCAAAGGTCAGTAAATTCACCAGACTTATACAAAGTGATAGTTTCACCCTTCTTTTCAAGTTCTTCGATTAGTTCAAGCTTGTACTTATTTTCAGAAAACATCTGACGCGCCTGGTCAGGGGTTACAACAAGCTGTTCAAAACCCTGCCAACCCTTAACAATCCTACTCATCTCACCCTCTATCTTGTTCAGATCTTCTGGGCTTACAGTCAAGTTATCAAAATCATAATAAAATCCATTTTCAGTGGCTGGACCAATTGTGGGGTAACTATCTGGATATAAGTTTTTAATTGCAGCAGCAAGGAGATGAGAAGCTGAGTGCCTTAATTTAACTAAGTTGTCGCTACCGTCCATTACACATTATAGCCTAACTTTGTGTTTATTGAAGAATTAAGAAAGTCTGCATTACATCTACCAAGATGGCCTTTCAATCTAGAGAATCGTTTAGTATTTGGCTTTGTACAAAATTATCCCCTAGCAAGTTCGTAACACAAGCTAGGGGAACTCAATCAAACGAGAGGTTTTTGAAATGTCATGCTTACTCGTTCGACCGATTAACGGTATCATGCGTCTGCCATCTAGCCAATACAAGCAGGTAAGTGTTACATATTCAGATATTTTTAATTGCCTGCTTGATAGTGATTGCGTGAATCATTGACAATTTTTTCTTGTTTTCCGCGATCTCGTGTTTATTTAGAGGTTTTCCACGCTCATCTTTGTATCTTGCATACCCACCCCCAATCATAAATGCCACAGGTACCCCCCTTTTCTTGCAGGAATTAAAAACAACTGACTCTCGAAGTTCTATTTTTTGTTCATCCATTCCTTCAATTCTCCCAATGCGACTACCAGTCCAAACATCCATGCCTGCATCATAAAGTACTATTTCAGGTTTAAAATCAGCAATGAGCTTATCAAGCACCTTCAACCTGGTGAAATAATCCTCAGAATCACTAACTTTGTAAGATATTAAATTCGATGCCCTTATGATGCTGTCTCTTATACACATCT
>DBDT01000074.1 GCA_002293705.1 Candidatus Woesebacteria bacterium UBA925 | reverse complement strand
AGATGTGTATAAGAGACAGAGCCAATAGTATCCACTGCCCTATCAAGCGACTCGTCGTTAACAAGTGCAATATCTGAAACCATATTTATCTCGCCGCCTGAAAAGTTTATTTCCATCTGCCTCTCTCCGCGAGTTTCAACCATTATCCAATTAAAGGAACCCAAATCATACAATGGCCGCTCATCATCTGTTGCAATACCACCCAAAACCCTTCCATTATCTCTAGTAACTTCTATTTCCCCCTCACCATGAATCAACTTGCCAGATTTTGGACTTCTAAATACTTTTATTAAGAGATTGTCCTTACCTTCTGGGTTATTCACGACCAATGACCCTTCTGGTTCAAAAATTAATGCTTTTTGAGAGATGGTAAAATCAATAGTATCAACTTGATACTTGGAATTTAAAAACTCCCTAAAGTTGTTTAGCGAGTCCATGTTTTTTATCCAATAACCACCTGATATTTGGTTTTCCCCAACCAAGTCACTACCAGTTATAGCGAGTTGGGCGACAAGATCAGTCTCATCTCTCATAGCCCCAATTACAAACTTTCCATAATTGAAATTGGTTGTTTGTTTTGAAAGATCGACAAGACTATCCATAAATATCATAGGGTAGTCAAAAATATACTTTGAATTTGGAATTAAGTTAAAAATTGACTGGTCTCCCAAAACCCAATAGAGATTTGGACTAAAATAAATTAGATTCTGCTGTTGGCGATTTCTAAATACATTCAACTTCTCAGAATTGTAAAAATTCTCTAAATACTCATTTTTTGCGATTTGGCCAGTAAAGCTTTGATAGTAATCAAAGTCTTCTTGTTTGATCTCAATCTTTCTTTCATCGCCAAGTGGGTAGGCAATATAGGCAATCGAAGAGATATCCAATAAATGCTTTGAATAAGAGGGCTCTCTCAAAAAATTGAATCTTTCATAGGTACCAACGTTAGCAGATTGATAAATATGTTTACTTGATAAAGCAAAGCCATCAAGTGCAGTATTTAATGGAGAGGTGTCTGCCAATGGCGGCCTATTGGGCAGCCAAAGTATTCTTCCAAATGAATTCTGATCATCTATCGACTGGTTCAACTCTGCATAACCATTTTGATTAGGGATCTCCGAGAAAACACCAGTCATTTTCCCTCTCCAAATTGGGTTAGTTAGCAAAACCAGATATAACAATAAACAGAACATGGAAATGCTTGTACGCCTTTTTTGGGGCTTTGAATTCAAGACATAACCAATAAGTAAGGCAAAAAATAAGCTAGACACAGCAAAAAACTTACTTGAGTCCCTAAACATCGAGAACCCAGGAAGGTTCAAGAAGAGAATTTCATAAATCCAACCAAATGGAGGGTTAATGCCTTTAGCAAGAAATGCACCCAATAGAAAAGTAAAGGCAATGATGTTAAATGTTAGATTTTTTCTATATTTATAAAGAAGAATTGGAAGAGGAAGCATCGCCAAGACAAATAAGTGGTCTGGGGTTGCAAGTCTTCCAAAAGAGTTGAGTGGCCAATTTGGTTGTTGTAAAAAGAATGAGTTGAAAAGGTAGGTGAAATTTAAAAAATCTAGTTGAGAAGAAGAAGACAGGTAACTTAAAGTGTCTCCACCTTGACCTTGTAGTACTGGATAAATCCAGAAAAAATTGATTAATAACCAAAACACTATTGCAGCTATTGTGGTTTTCAAAACTCCAAACAAAAATGTGAAACTTTTCTTGAAAAAAAATGCCTCTAGCAATGTCAATACAAATGACATTAAAAAGTGTAAGTAAAAAAATCTTAAATCAGACACGGATAGAATAGCTATGAACAATGAGTAGACAATTACATATTCATTTTTGAAGTTATTTTTCTTGCAGAGGTTGAGAAAGTAAAAAGACAATGGAAATAGTCCATATGCAAGAAAAATTGAAATTTGTCCTCCATCCAGGAGAAGTAACGCATAGGTGGTCAAAAGGTAAAACGCAGATGCACCGAAAGACGCATGATTACCAATCCCGTAACTTTTTGCTAAGCAAAACACTCCCAACAATGATGAAATGATTCCTGGAATCACAAGAATCAGTAACGTGCTTGCTTTAAAGTCCAAGCCAATAGTTGCTGTAAGTCCAAATAGAAAGTCCACAGGATAAGACCACAGACTAAATACTTTATTTCCGCCAAGCCCACTCCCTGCAGAGTAAGACCAAGCCATGGGGAGATTAAAGCCAATCTTGACCGAATCCGCCGAAGTATATGGAAAGTCACTAGCAACCAATTTATCTTTAAACAGCAGAGGCAGATAAACCACCAACAACAGTACTGCCATGGCAACTAGTATTAAGCTTAGGAATCTATTCTTCATTTTTCCAAAATAAGATATTTACAATTACTGTTACGAAGTACGAAAAAAATAGCAATTCCAATATTTGCAGGGGTTTTGAGAACCTACCAAAGGCAAATCCAACGAATATAGCAAATGTTGAAAGAAGCTGGATTACCATCAGAGAAAATGAGAATGATTTTAAATAGGGACTAATTTTTCTTTTCATAGAAGAAGGCTATTAGGAATAATGAAACCGACATTACAAAAGTTGCAATAAAACCCAGATAAAACAACCTTTGTGGATTAAACTGTAACAAATAGGTGCCAGAATCTACATCTCTCCAGGCATTTGCATAACCATGCGCCACCGATTGATTATCCTTCCCATATACAGGCTTTTGGAAAAAGGTCTTAACTGAAAGAATTACTTCATTTATTATACTTATACTATTTTTTAACTCACTTACATTTTTGTTTTCATAGTTAAACTGGGTTTGCCCATCGACACTTCCATTGTGTCTGTAAAATTGCCAGCCGGTATGAAATTGTTCCAGCAGCACAATGTTTGAGTTATCAGACTGAACATCAACTAAGTACATTGAGGGGTTAAGTCTTGTGAATCTCAGCGGTCGAACTTCATACTCTTTAGCACCCTTTCTTCCAGACGACTCCAATAACACCTCCAACTTTGGTTGAAAGGTGGCAACTAAATCGTCAATTATAAAATCAGTATGTCTGTCATAGACTTCCCTGTATGCTAGATTTTTACATTCCAAGTCATATGGATTAACCTCCTGGCAATCATTACTTGGTTCTGCAATGAAATCCACATATAAATCTCCAGTGCTTGAATTTGTAGGTATACTTATCGTTTTATACTTCCAGTCAAAGTCATAAGTATCAGTTGGATATCTTTCGCTAATTAAAGGCTTACTTTCATTAATAGATCTATACACGTCTACGCGTGGACCATTTCCTCTTACAATCTTGTATCTAAAAGACAAAAGCAGCTGCCCTTGACCAACATTAGCTGGAATACCAAACCTCATCTTCTTTTTTTCAGAAGACAAACTACTCAATGATTGTTCCTGGTCAAATATAAGGTCTGATTTGGTGCTAACCTGAACCCTTACTTCATTCTTCTTTTGATCAATTTTAAGCGGAATCGACACGCTTTCTGAACCGTTGTTTTTTACCAAATCTACTTTTTCATTAGATTGAATACTCCCAACAAAATCCAGTGTTCCCGACCTGGATTTCAATTTTAGGTTGTATTCGCCATTTTCAACTTCATCAAATATGTAACGATACAAAACTTGCTTCTCCTTATCGCCATTTATTAAATTATCAAACAAAGGAAAAACGTTTGAGTCGTAGACTTTCTGTTTAATGACTTCAATAGTTTTGCCAATCAAATCCTTTTTTGAATTTGATCTTGCAAAATATTCCTCTAGCCTTCTTATGTGACTTGTCATCACAAGCTCCCAAAATGGCCTGTTTCCACCATCGTTGGCAATCTGAAACTTTGCCTCTTTTATCAAATCATCAATAGAAGTCTCATAATCAAGTAGGGCTTCTTTTAAGTCACTAGAATCTGTATCATCTCCAACAAATGGTTCAATTTCGACCAGCCTTTTGAATGACAACGTCATGGTAATTGGCCTGTCTCTTATACACATCT
>DBDT01000028.1 GCA_002293705.1 Candidatus Woesebacteria bacterium UBA925 | reverse complement strand
AGATGTGTATAAGAGACAGGTCTTACACCAACAAGATATCTGTGGAGTGGCTCATCCCACTACTTTAAAAATAAGTTATTTAGAAATCTTGCCTCGCCAGTTATCAATTATTTGAAAGATTGGGATTTGGTTGCAGCAAATAGACCAGACTTGATGATTCCTATTTCAAATGATGTAAAAAAACGTATTGATAAGTACTACAAAAGACCTCAGGGTGATGTACTATTTCCGCCAGTTGATGTTGAAAGACTAAAGAGGGTGGGGAAGAGAAAAAAGAGCAATTTCGGAGAGTACTTCTTAATTGTTTCAAGGTTAGTTTCTTACAAAAAGGTAGATTTAGCCATTAAAGCCTTCAATAGAATTGGTAAAACTTTGGTGGTGGTTGGTGAGGGTAGGCAAATGGACCAATTGCGAAGAATCTCTGGTCCTAATATTCATTTTTTAGGCAGAGTGGAAGACAGAGAGCTGGCCCAACTCTATAGTGGTGCCCAAGCACTCATCTTTCCTCAAATTGAAGACTTTGGAATAGTTTCAGTGGAGTCGCAGGCGGTTGGTACCCCTGTAATTGCCTTCAAAAAGGGTGGTGCACTTGATACTGTTATTGATGGTCAAACAGGGATATTTTTCAATAGACAGAGAATTACTAGTCTGATTAGAGCTGTCAATCGGTTTGATCAGAATGATTTTTCACCCGAGAAGATAGTTCAGAATGCTCAAAGGTTTGGTAAAAGTAGGTTTCAAGAGGAGTTTAGAAGTATAATATCTTCAATATGAAGATTGTTGTCTTTTGTGGAGGCTTCGGTACCAGAATGTGGCCTGCCAGTACCAAAAGCAATCCAAAACAATTCGCACCAATATTGAATGGAAAGTCTTTCTACAGGCTAACCCTTGACCGTTTTGAAAAAAGATTTGACCCAAAGGATATATACATCTCCACAGAAATTAGATACAAAGCCATTGCCATGGAGCAGGCAAAGGAATTGCCTGAACAAAACTTTATCTTTGAGCCAGAAAGAAGAGATACTATGGCCGCAGTCGGACTTGTTTTAGCAAAACTGAAAACAACTGGCGATGACACGGTTTTTTTCAGCTGGTCCGACCACATTATTGACCAGGAGGAGGTTTTCTTGGATGCAGTGGAGCTTAGTTTGTCTTTAACTAAACAAACCGGCTTACCTGTGTCGATCAATCAACCCCCGCTTTATCCAACAACCCAGAATGGTTGGGTAAAACTTGGAGCCAAGAAGGAGAAAAAAGGAGAATTTGATGTATTTGAAATTGACGATTTTGTTGAGAAACCAACATCTTCCATTGCTCAAAAGCTGTTTAAGTCAAAAGAGTATCTAGTCCATACGGGTTATGGTTCTTGGCCTATCAACTTTTTATGGGATGAATATCAAAAAAATGCCCCCGATGCATTCAAACTACTTCAAAAAATTAGCCAGGTGATTGAAGGAGGAGGGTTTTTGGAAATTGGTAATCTTTACGGGCAGATAGAAAAGCAAAGCGTCGATTATGCTGTATTTGAAAAAATACCCAAGGGTCAAAGGTTAACAATTTCTGCAAAGTTTGGTTGGAAAGATGCCGGAACTTGGCAGCTTTTGTTCGATGCGTTGAGTCGTGACAATCAGACTGTTAACTTGTCAAATGTTAACTTGGTTGAAATCTCCTCTTCAGGCAACCTAGTCTCAACATCAAATTCTAGAGTTGTTTCTCTGGTTGGTGTTTCTGGGATAGCGGTAATAGAGATAAATGGTGCAATTTTAGTTTTGGATCTTTCCAAGTCTTCAGAGGTTAAAGATCTTTATATGAGTCTTGAAAGCCTGTATCCTGAAACTGTTTCCTGACTATGAGCTACGACACCTTGAAAAGAATAATGGACCTAGTATTAGGCACGATTCTTATAATCTTATTTATGCCAGTTATGATACTGGTGGCCATTGCAATTAAAACCACATCCAATGGTCCAGTTTTTGCCGACATACCTAAAAGAGTGGGTCAAGGCGGTAAGGAGTTTAGATTTTTTAAGTTCAGATCAATGATTGCCAATGCGCATGAGCTACTTCACACGGATCCTGCTTTTGCAAAATTGTTTGAAGAATACAAGTCCAGTAGTTATAAATTGCACCATGATCCAAGAATAACCCCAGTTGGTAGATTCATTAGAAAGTACTCACTTGATGAGCTGCCACAGTTTTTTAATGTGATCAGAGGTGAGATGAGTTTGGTTGGCCCAAGAGCTTACTTTCCTGACGAGCTGGTAAATCAACAGCAAAAATACCCTAAAACTAAGCCACTAGTTAAAGAAGTGCTTACTGTAAAGCCTGGCATTACAGGTTACTGGCAGGTTAATGGAAGAAGTGAGGTCAATTTTGACAAGAGGATAGAGATGGATGCGGATTATGCAAGGCGTAGATCAATACTGTTTGATCTTGGTATTATACTTAAGACACCTTGGGCAATGATTTCTGCAAAAGGTGCTGTCTGATACAATTATTTTCTATGGTCTCAAAGAAACACGAACAAAAGAGTGAGAGCAAAAAAGAAGAATCTTTTGTCATTCCTCATTTGGTACCAGAAGATCAAAAGTCTTCGATACTCGAGCCATCAACAATTCACTCACAAGTTGGAGCTACTACTACAAATCCTATCCATGAAAATGCTAGTATGGGTGCCGCAACATCAATGGAAGCAAAAATACAGAAAAAGAAACCATCTAAATTTGTAAAACCGGTATTAATATCATTATTTGCCTTACTTGCCATAGTTCTTTTGGTTGGAGGAGTGTTTGCGTTTACATTGGGACTTCCTGGATACAAATTGCTAAACCAGGCCAATGCACTTCGACCAAGAGTTGATGCTCTTCAGGCAGCTGTTAACACCCAAGACATAAGTGTCATTAAGGCAGAACTTCAAAGATTGAAAACTGACGTAGCAAGCCTGAACACTTCCATGTCATCACTTTCTTGGGCAGAAAGCCTTCCACTGGTTGGGGCCTATATAGTTGATGCAAAATCAGCAGTTTCTGCTTCGCTTTTGGGGATGGAGTCTGGAGAGCTATTGATCAACACAATTGAGCCATATGCAGACCTTATTGGTCTTAAAGGTGGGGCAGGAGCATCGTCGGGGGCGGAAAATGCCAACAACAGGCTAGAGTTTTTGGTTAAAACAGCATCAGAGATTGGTCCTAAGTTTGCTGAGGTCTCAGATAAAGCGCAAGAGGCAAGAGCACTACTCCAAAAAATTGACCCAAATAGGTACCCAGAGGAATTCAGGGGTATTCGAATTAGAGAGCAAATGACTGAGTACCTTGCCCTAGCAGATGAAGCCACTGGGATGCTTGCAACAAGCAAGCCATTGGTCCAAATGGCCCCTTACTTTTTGGGGGTAGAAAAACCAATTAGATACTTGGTCGTATTTCAGAATGACAACGAGCTCAGACCTACTGGAGGTTTTTTGAGTGCTTACTCAATTCTTGAGGTGACTAACGGTAAAGTTAAGCCGGTTGTTTCAAGTGATATATACATATTGGATGGCAAGTACACACCAAGCATTGCAGCTCCTGAGGTCTTTAGAAATTACCTTAGGGGAATTTATGCTGCCAATAACAGGTTTAGGTTGAGGGATATGAACTGGAATCCAGACTTTAAGATGAGCATGGATATGTTTGTAGCTGAGTCAACAAAAGCAGGGCTATCAGGTTACGATGGAATTGTAGTGGTTGATACTCAAGCTCTTTACTACTTGTTAGATGTTATTGGAAATGTTGGTGTACCTGGCTTTGGTAATTTCAACACCACCAACGATCCAAGATGTGAGTGTCCACAATTTATATATGCTTTGCAAAGCTACACTTCCGAAGAAGGTGCAGTTGTCTGGAGTGAAAATGAACCAGGAAAGATTGTTTCTGCTCCAAAAAACTTCGGCAAAAACAGAAAAGATATTTTGGGTGAGTTGATGAACTCTGTTTTAGCCAATACATTGGGTCAACCTAAAGAGAAGATGTCTGATCTTGCACAAGCTGCTTGGAAGTCAGTTCTGGGTAAGCATGTACAGCTTTATATGGTTGACCAAAAAGCCCAAGAAGCAGTTGAAGCCTTCAACTTAGCTGGAAGAATTAGGGAGTTTGAAGGGGACTATCTACATATTAACGACGCAAACCTAGGTGGAAGGAAATCTAACTTATATGTAACAAGTGAGGTAACCCAAGATTACAAGATTGTTAATGGAAAAATTGAAAAGACGGTAAGTATTACCTATACAAACCCTAGAAAGCAGGACCCTTCAACTGCAACTGTTATATTAAACTCAGTTCTACCAAACTGGACACGTGTGTATGTTCCAAAAGGAAGTACGCTTGTAAATACTACTGGATTTGAAAATACAGAAGAACCATATGAAGAGCTTGGCAAAACTGTCTTTGCTGGTGGATTCCTATTGCGACCTGAGGGTACTAGAACTGTAACAATTACTTATACTTTGCCTTTTGTACCAAGCTCTAATCTGCCACTTTTGATCCAAAAGCAAGGTGGTCCTGCTGGACCTTTTTACACAATCAACTCAGGCAGACTACCTGTTGAGTTTGAGTTAACTTCAGACAAAGAATTGACAATTAATCTGTCACGATAATGAGGGGTAAAAAGCTCACTGCCATAGTCCTTAAACTCAAGGATGCCAAAGATGCCGATAAGTATGTAACTCTTTTCACCAAAGAGGAGGGCAAACTTACAGTTTTGGCAAAAGGGGTGAAAAAGCTTGGAAGTCGAAAGGCTGGTCTTTTGACACCTGGTTCAGAGGTTTTGTGTGAGGTTTATGAAAAATCTGATGGATTTTTGATATTAACCGAGGTTGAACTTCTAAGAAGCTTTTCCAACGTCTCTTCTCAATTATCAAAAATCGCCATGACTCTGTTTGTTTGCGATGCAGCCTCCTCACTTTTAGCACCGTCTTTGCCACATGTTCGTGTGTATGAGCTTCTTTTGTCTCACCTATCTGATATTAGTACTGGTGCTGTTGGGGGTAGATTAAGGTCAGACTTTACCCGTTCACTTTTAACAGAACTAGGTTTTCTAGATGGTGAATCAAGGGGCTCTGACATGGATAGTGAGTTGGCCTTAATTTTAAATCGAGTACCAGGTAGTGTTAGGGTGGGGAAAAAGCTTGTCTCTTAAGTTAATTGCGACTAGACTGTCATACGTATGGCCAATGTAATTTGCCCCCATTGTGGTAATCCAGTTAGACTTGACGAGGCTTTGAAAAAAGAGATTTCTGCTGATTTGGAAAAACAAATCAGAGAGAGGGTCAAAAGTGAATCAAGAACAGAAATAGAACAACTTCAAAAAGATCTTGAGGAGAAAAACTCAAAGGTAAAGGATTTGCAGCAGACAGAGCTTCAGTTGCGCTCAGAAAGAAGAAAATTTGAAGAAGAAAAAGAGCAGCTTGAGTTAACTGTAGCCAGGAGGGTGGATGAGGAAAGACAAAAAGTGGCAAGTGAGATGAGCGACAGGCTGATGAATGAATTCCGACTAAAAGAGCTTGAAAAAGACAAGGTGATATCTGATTTAAAAAAATCACTTGAAGATGCCCAAAGAAAAGCAACACAGGGCAGTCAACAACTTCAAGGAGAGGTGTTGGAGCTTGATCTGGAAAAGACATTAAGAGAAGCATTTCCATCAGATGAAATATCTCCTGTTGCAAAGGGTGTAAGGGGTGCTGATATCTCTCAAACTGTTAAAACCCCTATGGGTAATGTTGGTGGGGTTATTTTGTGGGAGATAAAAAGAACAAAGGCTTGGAGTGATGACTGGGTGGTCAAACTGAAAGATGATGCCAGATCAACCAAGGCTAATATTCCAGTTATTGTTTCAACTACGTTTCCTAAAAACACGACATCAAATCATATGATTAATCATGATGGGGTGTGGGTGGTTTCAGAGGCATTGGTTCTGCCTGTTGCTTCACTTCTTAGAAAAAGCCTGTTGGATGTTGCTAGGCAAAAAGCAGTGGTTGCAAGCAAGTCAGACAAGGCAAGCATGCTTTACGACTATATAACGGGACAAGAGTTTAAGTCCCAAATCGAGGCAATGGTAGAAAGCTATTCCCAGATGAGGGAAGATTTGAGCAAGGAGAGGATTGCTTTTGAAAAGATCTGGAAGGCAAGAGAGTCGCAGTTAAACAGACTCATGCAATCAACAGTTGGAATATATGGTGGTGTTCAGGGGCTTGTAGGTAATCAAATGCCTCAGATTAAAGGAGTGGAGCTGTTGGGGGAGTGAAACTCAGTGGGGAGAGTACTGTGAAATAGCTATCGTTTGTTGTTAATTCCCCACTAAGAACGTAAAATAGCCTCATGGCCACAATGGATGAAATAGTCTCCCTAGCAAAACGAAGAGGTTTTGTTTATCCCACTTCAGAAATATATGGTGGTCTTGCCAATGCTTATGATTACGGACCAGTTGGAGCAGCATTGTTAAGAAACATCCGAAACTTGTGGTGGAGGGAGTTTATTGACAAGAGGCTAGATATGGTTGGTCTTGATTCTGCAATAATTCTTCATCCTCAGACATGGGTTGCTTCAGGACACGTTGAGTCTTTAACAGATCCTTTAACTGAGGATTTGGTAACTCACAAAAGATATAGACTTGACCACCTTATTGAAGCTCATGACAAGAATCTTGATGTTTCGGCTATGACATTCCCTCAAATGGTTCAATATGCCAAAGACAACAATCTTAAGAGTCCTGAGGGTAATGAGTTGTCTGAACCCAAGATGTTTAATCTTCTTTTTGAAACCTCTCTTGGTGCAGTGAGCGGCGAGAAATCTGTTGCATATCTCAGAGGAGAAACAGCTCAAGGAATATTTTCTGACTTTAAAAACATTGTAGCTACCAATAGGGTTAAGCTCCCATTCGGTGTGGGGCAAATTGGAAAAAGCTTTAGAAATGAAATCACTCTTGGTCAGTTTGTTTTTAGGACCATGGAGTTTGAGCAAGCAGAGATTGAATACTTCTTTGATCCAGAGAAAACCGGCTGGGAGTCTCTGTTGGACTCATGGAAAGCTGACATGGAGAAATTTATAGTTGGGACTTTAGGTGTTAAAAAAGATAATGTCCGCTGGAGAAGACACACAGACACAGAACGAAGCCACTACAGTAAAGATACCTGGGATTTGGACTACAATTTCCCATTTGGTTGGAAGGAGCTTTGGGGTGTTGCGTACAGGACTGACTACGACCTTTCTGCACACCAAAAACACTCAGGCGTGGATCTTTCATATGTGGATGGTGATGGTAAGAAACTTATACCCCACGTGATTGAGCCGGCAGTCGGTGTTAATCGATTGTTTCTGATGGTTTTGTCTGACGCCTTTACCAAAGAAGAGGGCTCAGACAGGGTTGTTCTAAGGTTGTCACCTGCCATAGCTCCATATCAAGTAAACGTTTCACCTCTTTTGGCCAACAAGGAGGCGCTTGTTGAAGGGGCAAGGAAGGTGTTTGAGAGCCTTGTTGAAAAAGGCTTCAGGGTCAGCTGGGACGACCGTGGAAACATAGGAAAAAGATATGCAGCTGCTGATGAAATCGGCACCCCTTACTGCGTTGTTTACGATTTTGAATCTGAGGAAGGTAAGGGTGTCACAGTTAGAAGCAGGGATACTGGAGAGCAGAGGCGAGTAAATATAGATGAATTGACACAGATGGTTGCTTCTGAAAAAATTAACTTCTAATGAACAAAACCATTTTGGTAATAGCAACAGGAATTCTTGCAATTGTTGGTATAGTTGGGTTTATATATGCAAGGTCAAGGCCTGTTGAGACTGAAGAGGTAGTCGAGGTTGAAGAAATGGTTCCAGAGCTTCCATTTGACCAAAGACCAGTAATCACACTAACCCCAAGAAGTGATGGCCATTGGCTAAAGCTTTCAATATCAGGACTCTCAAGAGTTCCAGGCGCAACCACTATGGACTTTGATTTTAAGTATGAAGTTCCAGGTAAGCCAGACCAGGGTACATCAGCAAGGCTGGTTAAACTATCAGGGCTTACTGTTTACGAAAGAGATATCCTTCTAGGCTCAGAGTCATCAGGTAAGTTTAGGTACGATGAGGGAGTGGAAAGGGGAACTATCTCTGTTAGGTTTAGAGATAGTTCAAGAAAATTAGTGGGAGGGGTTACGACTGATTTTAGGCTCTATGGAGCAACAACTACTGATTTGGTAAGCAAAGACGAAAGTTTTACTTACAAGCTAACTACAATGCCTAAAAAAGGATACTTTGTAGTTATTCCAACTGTGGGAATGCCTGAGGGGCTACAAGGTGTTTCAGTTAGCCCTATTGGGGTATTTGCCTCTGAGTCAGCAGTTAAATATCCAGGAGTGGTTAACTACACATCTGCAAAAAGATACTCGGGTGGTAAATGGGAAGATCTAAAGTCCTCAAACAGCTCAGACTTGGGAATATTTTCAGAGATTAAATAATCAAATATTTATTCATAAAAATACTCCCCGTATACGAGGAGTATTTGTCTAAATTCTGCTAGTTGATCAACCCTGACATGATTGCATATAGTTTACTCAATTCTTGAGTCCTTAGCGTTACGCTGACACCCTTTTCCCCTTTTTGATAAATAGTCAGGTTCCAGAATTCACCTTGATCGTAAACCAATTCAATCAATCGTTTAACCTCGAAACCTCCTCCTACATCAACAATGATTTCTGAAGTTGCCCCATTTTCCTTATAAACGACCAACTTCTCTAGGAGTAGTTTCAATGTTGTGGCATTTCGCATGTCTAGGATGACTACTGCTTCTGAACCTCTGTGCCACACTTTGAGCTTTAAGCCGTTGTTGGGCGTAGAGACATTTCTAACTGTTAACGATACCACCAAATTTTTCCAATTTCGTGTAACCCGGAAAATGATGAACACGCTTACCTCCTAAAGACGCGCGCAAGGGCGTCTAGTGGAAAAAGGTTCATAAATTGAACCTAAGTATTGTAATATACCATTCAGGTCAAACTTTGTAAACCCATAGTTTTTGAACTATCAGCTTACCAATATAGGTTTTTTTAAGTCTTTCAAGATAGATTTGTAAATTAGTGTGATTCTGGGTTTATTATCAAGCTATTTGTAGAAATTCTGGTATAAATAGATGATATAGTTTAGAAGTTTAAACAATGATAGAAGATGTACTCCCACACCCAACTCCTGAGATTAGTAATAGGCATCCTGCTAGGGTGGTTAGATTCATAGAGTCGCCGATTGGTATCTCCAGTGAAACAGAGGTAAGCCTAAACCCAAGATACGTAATCAGCGAGGAGGAGCTGAGACAGAAAATGTATTTATCTGGTGAGGGTGAAAGCTCGACAGTAGAACCATTTCCTCGAATACCACTTAGTCGTGGTCGCGAATCAGGCTCTTCGCTTGAACCAATACTTGTACCTAAAAAGCTTTCAGATGGTAGTACTTATCAAGTTGTAGGGGTAATTGGTCTTAAGGCACTTGGGCTTAGAGAATTAGGCTCTACCACGTCACAGGATTATAGAAGTTCTAGTTTGGGTGTGGTTGGTGTAACCGAGGCGATGATTGATGTGAATGTTGGAGATTTTTTGTCAGAAGATGGCGCGAGTGTAGGTGATTATCTAGCTGTAGTTTCAACCCCCAAAGAGGTGTTTCTAAGTCATTTCGAAGACCCAAAAATTGGTGGAGAGGGCGGCGCGTTATATGCAAAACATTTGAGAGATGCGTGGAGCGCTGATGATGAGTACAAGGATAGAAAGTATATTGATGGTATTGCAAGGATAACCGATCCAGAAAGACTGGATTACAGGACATTTACAAATCCATACCTATTGTTGTCGTCTGCTTTGTGGTTGCAAAAAGAATTGCAAGCAAATGGTGAAGAAAAGTTTGTAGAATACTACAACCTTCCAGTGGGTTATGCTGATCACTTGAAGGGGGTAATAGAGTTTGATAAAGACAAGCTTGAGGACTTGGATAACAATCAAGATTTGGGGAAAACAATTCAATCTCATGCCAGACTTCTCACATACATAATCACTCGAAACTACGCAATTGCTCTTAAGAGTGGTGTGAATACTTCTTTTTCCAACAAGGATATTGGAAACTTGGGAAAGTTGCATGATTTTCCGCTTGCAATGAACCATCTTGTAGAGTCGTCGGAAAAATCTGGCGAGATGGTTGTAGATCCAACTCTACCAATGACTAGGAAGTCCTTTTCTGATTTGGCAATTGATATGTTTTTAGACAAAAAGGGTGGTTCGTTTCTCGAACACGATGATTTCATAAAGATGTGTGACTTCTTGTCTGATAAATATGGGGTTGCAATTGACGGTCGAGCCCTAGTTGAAGAACGAGAAACAAAGGACAAGCAATCTGGGGGTGGGTTTGCATTTAACTTGTAGTAAGTATTTTTAAACTTAAGCTTCAGCTGGTTGGTTACTCACACCAATGTCAACCTCAATATTTTCATTGTTATAAGAAAGATTTTATTCAAAGAGATTGTGGTAATGACTCTTTTTTTTCCGATTCTATGTTAACCTCATCCCATTAAATTTGGTGCTCAGCAGGTATTGACTGGTGCGTGAAAACTTTCTACAATGGTGAAGATTGGTGAAATATGGTGAATTATGATAATTGGAAACTATTCCGCATCAGTAAGCTCTGGAGTAAGAGTTGCAGTCCCCAGAATTTTTCGACAAAAAATGGGGATGAAGCTTGTTGCGGCAAAGTGGTATGAGGGTTGTGTTGTGTTGATATCTGAAGACTCTTGGGGTGAGCTTGTAAAGCGTGTATTGGGATCTCAAACAAGTCTAACTCAGGCAGTACGAGACACCGATAGATTTCTTTTGGGGAGTGCACATGAGGTGCAGCTTGATTCACAGGGAAGGTTTGTGGTCCCAGAGTCCTTAAGAGAGTTTGCAAAGATTAGCGATGAAGTTGTGTTTTTGGGTCTAGGAGACAGGGTTGAGCTTTGGGACAAAAAGGCATGGGATGCAAGAGAGGCTCAAATAGCTGCTTCCGCAGCTGAGCTTGTTGAAAGAAACAATGGCTAGTTCGCACTTTACAGTTTTGTTGAATGAATCAATAGATTGGTTGTCAGTCAGGAGTGGCGGTCTTTACATAGATGCCACACTTGGAGCTGGAGGTCATTCTGAAGAGATATTAAAAAGAGGTGGAAAACTCTTGGCATTTGAACTTGATGAGGGAATGATGAGGAGGTCTTACGAGCGTTTAGAAAAATTCTGTCCTACGCTTGTTAAATCTAACTTCACACACATCAAAAAAGTGTCAATTGAATCAGGTTTTTCTCAGGTTGACGGAATTTTGTTTGACCTGGGAATTTCAATGCTCCACTACACCGACTTGGGAAGAGGATTTAGCTTTAAAAAAGCAGACGAAAGACTGGATATGAGGCTTGATGACAAGGTTGGGGTGGATGCAGCATTTGTGATAAATCAGTTTCCACAAGAAGTGTTAAAAAACATCTTTGAGTCAGTACTAGCCTCAAGAGAGGCAGCAAAGGCTGCCAAAAAGATAGTTTCAGTCAGAGTTGTTAGCCAATTTGAAAAAGTTTCTGATTTAGCTCGACTATTTCCTGAAAATGCGGCGGAAATATTTCTAGCCATAAGAATGGCGGTCAATGATGAGTTGGGAGCTATCCAAAAAGGTCTATCTGGGGGATTTGAATTATTGAAGGTTGGTGGAAGATTGGCAGTTATCTCATTTCATTCAACTGAACACAAGTTGGTAACAAAGATTTTTGAGGATTTGGAAAAAAACGGTACAGCGGTTGTTCTTACCAAAAAGCCTGTTTTTCCAAGTTCTGAAGAAATTGAGACTAACCCTGCAAGCAGGAGCGCTCAATTGAGAGTGATTGAAAAGATATGAATATGAAAAGAAATAGAATACAGTTTAACAACGTAAAAAATGCAGTTGGTAGGGGGACTCATGATTTATTTAGTCAAAAATACGTCATGCTTGGAACTCTACTGCTGTTTATTGGATTTTGCCTAACTGTTTCTACTGCAATCGCCTCAGGTGTAGTTGCTGAACAAGTTTCAACCAAAAACC
This sequence comes from Candidatus Woesebacteria bacterium UBA925, assembly GCA_002293705.1. GTDB lineage: Bacteria > Patescibacteriota > Microgenomatia > UBA8517 > UBA8517 > UBA925. The sequence continues at coordinate 4,117 of DBDT01000028.1, read as the reverse complement.
ACTCTGCACAATCAATTCAAAATGAGATTGAGGTTTTGGGTGAGAAACTTTCTGAAGAATCATCAATATCTTCTCTTTCCCAAAAAGCTGGAGCATCAATGCTTACAAGCGTTTTGAAGATCCACATAAAAGCTCCAGAGGTGGTTGCTATGGCAAGATAATATGCCATCTGTAGTAAGTAGAACCAACTATCTTTCATTAGGATTTCTAATACTCTTTGGACTATGTCTAGCAAGACTCTTTTACTGGCAAGTTGTTTTGGGCGGAGAGTTGTCAGCGCAAGCCAGATCTCAGCACATCAGCTTTGCCAACAACCAAGGACAAAGGGGTGTTGTATATGCTCGTGACGGCTCAGTATTGGTTGGAAGTGAGCCAGTGTGGTTGACATATGCATATCTTCCTAGCTTGAAAAACAAACCTGGTGAATTGGCCGGAAAGATTGCTGAGTTGACCGCAACAGACTCTGCCACTGTTACAAATGAGAAGGAGAGGCTTTCGTCGCTTCTCTCAAAAAATGATACAAGTTGGGTACCTCTACACAGGCCGACAGACCGTGATTTAAGAAAAAAGATTGAAGAATTAAAAGAACCTGCCATAGGTTTTGATGTATATGAGAGAAGAATGTACCCAGAAGGGTCTATGGCTGCAATACTTACTGGATTTGTTGGCAAAGATGAGTCTGGAGATGAACAGGGTTACTTTGGTCTAGAAGGCTACTATGATCTTCTTTTGTCCAGTAAAAAAGGCGGTACAAGTGGAGAAGCATCAGCTAGGGGTGGTCAAATTGCAGGAGCAGACTTTGATTCTGTCGAAGGGAGGCATGGAGTTAGTCTTTACACAAGTATTGATCCTGTGGTCCAGTTGACTATCGAATCGGAACTAATCGATTCAGTGGTGAAGTACGGCGCTGAAAGTGGCACAGTTGCAGTTATAGAGACAAACACAGGGTCAATATTGGGGATGGCTTCGTGGCCATCTTTTGAACAGGCAAACTTTAATAGTTTTGACCCAAAAACCTACAGGAACACTTTAATATCCGACTCCTTTGAACCTGGATCGATTTTTAAGCCACTTGTGATTGCAGCTGGTGTTGATGCAGGGGTTATTGGACCTGACACTATTTGTTCCATATGTGTGGGTCCGTATCAAATTGATAAATATTCGATTAGGACTTGGGACAATAAATACCACCCTGGAAGTACCATGACAGATGTTTTGAAAAACTCAGACAATGTTGGCATGGTATATGTGGGCGATCTATTGGGTAAGGATAGATTGGTTGAGTATTACAAGAGGTTTGGATTTGGAGAAAAAACTGGTGTAGATCTGCAAGGAGAGATTGCCTCACCATTACGTCCCGGCGGGGATTGGGGGCCAGTGGAGTTTGCCACCTCCACCTTTGGTCAAGGAATTGTGGTGACACAATTGCAAATTTTGACTGCTGTAAACGCCATAGCGAACAATGGTTATTGGGTTGCCCCATCAGTCGTAGACAAATTCACCTCTGGTGACTGGGAGAAAAAGACCCAAAAGGTAGAACCCAAAAAAGTAATTGAAGAAAAAACTGCTGAGATAGTTTCACAAATGATGGTGGCTGCAGTCAAAAAAGGTGAGGCTAAGTGGGCAGCACCAAAGGGTTTTGAAATAGCGGGTAAAACTGGAACTGCTCAAATTGCAGTCGGAGGAAAATATGATGAAGAGCAAACTTATGCAAGCTTTATTGGTTTTGCTCCCAGCAAAAACCCTAGGTTTACAATGCTTGTAACTTTGAAGAAGCCAACCACTTCTCCGTGGGCCAGCGAAACTGCTGCCCCAGCATGGTTTAGGATAGCCACTAAGCTACTTGATTATTATGGGGTTCAGCCAAGCCAATAAATTTGCGTATGATGATATACTTTGATCACCGCTAATATGGGAAACATGTCGCCTGTGGTTACACTTGCCTTGGGCTTGATTGTTGTTTCATTTTTGATCACCTCAATTCTAATTGTCCCCTTTATCAACTTTTTGTTTAAAAAGAAGCTAACACGAAGAGTGGAGGGTGGTGCCAAAAGTAAGTCTCTTTTTGATCAAATGCACGACAAGAAGGCTGGCACTCCAATAGGAGGAGGGATTTTAGTCATATTTGTTGTGGCAGTTCTTTTTCTTGCCATAATGCCGATTATCGAATTCTTCGGGATTCCCAAAAACTCGGCCTTTAATCTGTCTGATGAGCAGTTTATTTTAATGTTCACCTTAATATCATTTGGTCTTTTAGGATTTTTGGACGACTATATAAAAATTTTCGGCAAACCTAAGCCGGGCAGGTGGGGATCCGTGGTTGGTTTAACAAAAACACAAAAATTTTCACTCCAAGTGCTTCTTTCTGGTCTTGTTGCCTCGCATCTGCACTTTATTCTTGGAATTTCATTTGTCCATATTCCTCTTATTGATTGGACTATTCAGTTGGGAATTTTGTACGTTCCATTTGCAATGGCAATGATTTTATTTTTTACAAACGCCTTTAACTTTACAGATGGATTGGATGGTTTGGCTTCTGGACTACTCATGATATTTCTATTTGCATACATTGTTATTGCTGCGGGTAACCTGGACACACCATTGTTTGTTCTGATTGCGGTTTGGCTAGGATCATTGATTTCATTTTTATACTTCAATACCTGGCCAGCACGTATTTGGATGGGGGACGCGGGGGCGTTAAGCTTTGGATCAATGATTGCCGTAATTGGTCTTATAACTGGAAATGTGGCGACTATGTTTGTAATTGGGGGATTGTTTGTAGTTGAAGCAGCTTCTTCTTTGATTCAAATTATCTCTATAAAGTTGTTTGATAGGAAGGTGTTTAAAATCGCCCCTATTCACCACACATTTTTAGCAAACGGTTGGGAGGAGCCAAAAATTGTTATTAGGGCTTGGTTGGCAGGAGTGATGCTTGCCGTAATCGGTCTTTGGCTGGCAAGCTTGTAAAGATGAAAAGACATCCAATCGCCAAAAAAGCGGCTGGCCGTGGTCGCATGGATAGAAGACTAGCTACTCTTGCTGTTGTATTTACTTTCCTTGGAATTGCTTCGGTTGCCAACACTTCGGCACCAATGGCTACAGCAAATTTTGGTGATCCACTTTTTTTTACAAGACAACATGTAATCTGGGCAGTTTTTGGGCTTAGCTTGATGTTTATTGCTAGTAGAATGCCCTCCTCCTTTTGGATCAAATACGCCCCGCTGGCCTTTATTGGTTCACTAATTCTTTTGGTTTTGGTTTTAATACCTGGATTGGGCTCAAATTTTTTAGGTGCAAGAAGGTGGATAATAATTGGACCATTCTCGCTGCAGCCATCAGAGATAGTAAAGCTAGCCCTGGCTCTTTATTTTTCATATTTAACATATAAAAAAGCACATATTAAAAAGTATGTTTGGACTCTGGCTTTGGTTGGTGGGCTGATCATGCTTCAGCCTGATTTGGGGACAACTATTGTTGTGGCGACAATTGGATTGTCCCAATTAGTACTAGCCTCATTCCCAATTTTTCAAATAGGTGTGATATCGGCAGCAGGGGCGCTTGCTGCACTAGTTTTAGCACTAACCTCAGATTACAGAAGAGAGAGGATTATTACATTCATTACTGGCACCAGAGATGCACATGGGGATGCTTACCACATTAGGCAGGTACTTTTGGCAATTGGAAGTGGTGGCTTATTTGGAGTTGGAATTGGGCAGTCAAGGCAAAAGCAACTTTTCATTCCAGAAACCGCCACAGATTCAGTATTTGCAATCATTTCTGAAGAAATTGGCTTTTTTGGGGTAGTGGTTCTTTTGAGTCTATTCCTGTTTTTTGTGTTTACTGCTCTTTCTATTGCAAAAAAAGCAGATTCGCCTGAAAAAGCGGTGCTGGCTGGAGGGATAGCGGTGTGGATTGGTTCGCAAATATTTTTAAACATAAGCTCAATGATTGTGCTTACACCAATGACCGGTATACCTCTACCATTTTTCAGCTATGGCGGCAGTGCATTGACTGCAATACTTATAGGCTGTCTCTTATACACATCTGACGCTGACGACGAAGAGGACAGTGTTGACTTCGTAGGTGACACGTTGATTTGCATACAGAATGACTAAGA
>DBDT01000078.1 GCA_002293705.1 Candidatus Woesebacteria bacterium UBA925 | reverse complement strand
AGATGTGTATATCTTCTCTTTTCAGATTCTAAATAGTAAATGATAAAAGCAATGGAGATTGTAAGAAACGAAACACCCATTGGGTCAGGAAGAATAACTCTTGTGAAAAATATATTAAATGGCAAAAACAGATAAGTGCCCGCTGCGATTAATCCAACAATCCTACCTTTTAACTTGTTTCCAATCACAAACAACGAAATGGCAGTTATTAATGCAAAAAATATTGAGATTATTCTACCCGAAACTTCGATAGTAAGAGGTGTGACTTTCAAGATAAAATAGTGGATCAAGTTAAATATCGGAAACTCCACATAACGCAATCCGAGTGGGTTGGGGTAGCCAGTTTGCACCATCGAAATATCAAAATATCTAGGAGTCAAAAGGTCCAATCCATCTTTTTGGTAAATTCTAGTTACCGAGGCTGTGTCCACCTGTCTCCATGAATGCCAGTCTGCAATTGGTGAGTTGATCTTGTAGAGTCTAGCCAATAACCCTCCAAATAAAACTGCCAATAGTAGAATAAATACCAGAGAATTTGGGATGTTTTCTCTATTCATATTTTTTTGAAACTCTTATTGCCGCCCCTATTAAGATCCAATAAATAATCGCAAATTTTGAGGCTTCAAATATATCTATAAAGACATTGTTAAGTAAAACACCTGACAATGAAGAGAATATAGCAATAACAAACAACCCTTCAAAGCTGTCGGTTGGAAACCTCATTACATTTTTAAACAATGTAAGTGCAATATTTAGAATTAGAAGCATAAATGCTATGGTACCCAATGCCCCAACCTCTCCAAGCATTCTCAAATAACCATTATCTGTGGCAAGCGTCAAAGATGAGTATCCTGTCCCCAAAACAGGGTTTTTCAAAAAAGCATTGATCGCCCTTGGCCAGCTCACATTTTGACGTATCGCAAACGACCTGTCTTCGATAATTGGCGATGGAGCTGGTGTTGACACTGAGTCAACCTGTGCAAAAGCCTGCGGAACAACACTAATCACGCTAATTCGATCAACTACGACCTCGATCAATCCTTGATACCTTGAAACTAAATTAGAAGTAAGGCCTGTTGCCAACAGACTAAAAGCGACAATTATTGGAATGAAAATTTTACGTTTAGCAAAAAATAGTGAAATAGTTACAGCTCCTAGATATGAGACTATAGATATTCTTGATGCAGCGTGTGTCAGAAGCCATATTCCACAAAGAGCTAATCCCAAATAAATAACTTTTTCTATAACTACAAACTTGGTGAATATCTCAAGCCCTTTTAGCGATCTAGCAGATCCTAAAACCAACAACCACCACAAAGGTATGGTCACTATTAAAAATGTGGCTAAATCATAGTGGCCAGCAAATGTACTAATCATGTGACCCCCTGGCATATAACTTAATGCCAACCCTTGTGAATACTCTGCGTTCTGAGTTGTAATAATTGGCCAGTTCAAGAACTTTTGACCCAAACCAACAATAAAAACATATATAGTTACTACCGCTAATGATTTAATAATCAACCTAAGCCTCTGTTTTGAGGAAACGAGATTGTATGCAATAGGAAGCAAAATTAAGTATTGCAACCTTCTTGCCCAATGTAGAAAACCAACCGGAGCGGAAACAGTATTTGTTATCAAAACTGCAGAAAGTAACGAGACAAGTCCAACAAAAAGAAAGACAGCAATTAGTATGTTTTGCTTGTTCTTGATTATTGAAGGTATCTTGCTTAATGACGAAATACCCCAGATTAAAACCAGTAAAGCCAACAAGAAATCTTCCAATCTAATAGAGACAGAGGTCTGAGGTAGGTCTATTAGGGGAAATTTTGGAAACGTCGGAACGGCAATCAATGTCGCCAACAATAGCCCAAAGGCCAACTTATCTAGAGTATGACCAAACTTTTGGTAGTATCTTTGAATATATTTCATACCTATCTCCTTTCCCTAGTATAGCGAAACCAGCCATCCTGCACATCACTCCCAGAATAACAATCGCTTTAGCCAAGCCAAATTGATAACTAAGGTTTTTTTTGTAAAAAAGCATTGTGTTTAAAAGCTCGCTTTCAAGAGCAAATTGGCTGGTCGTTGAAGAAGAGCCGCCAAGGTGGGTAATTGATTTTTCGGAGTAATAGTAACTGCGATAACCAGCCAAGCTGGCTCGATAGCAAAAATCAAGCTCTTCAACATACATAAAGTAATCCTCTGAAAAACCACCGAGCTTAGAATAAAGATCACGTCTTACGAGAAAAAATGCCCCAGTAATCCAGTCGATTTTTTTTGAATTTTCATATTTTGAAGCCGGTGGATGAACTGACGTGTCCGGAAACACACTTGTTAGCCCCAACATCCAAACAATCAAAGGAAATGGCAAGGGGAAGGATCCTCCAGATGGCTGTATTGTTCCGTTTTTGTTTTTCAACATACATGTTGATGCTGATATAGAATCATCTTTCTCCATCACGGCGAGAAGATCTGAAACACAGTCTTCATTCATGATAGTGTCTGAATTAAGAAGCAAGAGGTAGTCTGATTTGGCTATCTTTGCAGCCTGGTTGTTAGCTTTGGCGAATCCAAAATTGCTTTTGTTATACAAAACCCTGATATTTTTGGAAGTATTTTTTTTAAGATATTCAACAGTACCGTCTTTTGAGTTATTGTCTACAACGATTACTTCATAGTTAAATTTCAAAGATTTTTTGATTGAACTTAAACACTCTTTAAGAATATCTTTTGT
>DBDT01000056.1 GCA_002293705.1 Candidatus Woesebacteria bacterium UBA925 | reverse complement strand
CCAGCCTCCATGCACTCCCACACTCCATCTTTATTCCACCAATAATCTTTTTTGTAATTTTTTTTGTAAATCTCAAATTCAGATGTCGGAATGATTTTCTTGTAATAATCATTTTTGACTCCTAAAAACCTAGCGCCATTTTTTGCAAGACTTCTCAGCCAAGGGTCAATTGGTTGACCAAAATTATCTTTCAATTTGACGTACTCAGACATTGGAATTAATTCTTTATGCTCAAATTTGTATTGACCAAAACCACTGGGTCGAAAACATGAGGCCAAACCCAAATTGGACTTTTTTGCTAAATCCTTTGCATGTTTAATCAAAAGAGAGGTTACCCCACTTCCCCTATATTCCAAGGCTACTCCCATGGAGACCAAAAACAAAGTATTCCCCTTCAGATCAAAATTACCAAAGTCTTCGTATGCGCCAACCACCCCAAACCATTCAGGCCACTGGCCAGAAGCATCCAGACTAATTCTATTTAAAGACAAATAACCAGCAATTTTACCACTCTCTTCAGCTAAAAGCTGTCCATCTGGAAAATTCTGTATTCTTTTTCTGATAAGCTCACTACTGGCAGCAAGCCATGGGGCCCAACTAACAGTCTCAACACTCTCAAAGATTTGCCTAACTTCGTTTTGCTTGGCAAATCTTACTAACACAGGAGTTATTTCTTCCCCCCTAAAATGGAGCCCAAGACACCTCGCAATATTTGCCTACCAAGAGAGTAGCCAACACTCCTAACAGCACTTTTAGCCATTGCTTCGACTAAATCACCGCCCATTTTAAGAGCTTGGTTTTGAGGCTCTTTGGCCTTTGATTTAGCCAAGCTTTGCTCTGAAATAGCCAACTGCTCATCTTTAAATCTTTTCATGAGAATTTCGTGAGCAGACTCACGATTAACTGTTTTTTCATACCTACCATACTGTAGCGATGACTTGATAAATGAAGAGAGTTCGGAATCAGAAAGGGTTCCAATTTGCGACTTGGGCGGCAAAACAAAAGCTCTTTGCACCATAGATGGCGCCCCTTTCTCATCTAAAAATGAAACCAAAGCTTCACCAACCTTAAGATCAGTTATAGCCTCCTCCACAGAAAAGCTCTTGTTCTCTCTAAAGGTCTCACTCATTGCCTTAATAGCCTTTTGATCGCGAGGGGTATATGACCTTAGCGCATGTTGCACCCTATTACCCATCTGGGCCAGCACTTTGTCTGGGATATCAATTGGATTTTGAGTTACAAAAAATACACCTACACCTTTGGATCTGATTAGACGCACCACCTGCTCAACCTTTTCGACCAAGATGGATGGGGCTTCGTCAAACAACAGATGGGCCTCATCAAAGAAGAATACTAATTTGGGTTTCTCCAACTCCCCAACCTCTGGCAAATTTTCATAAAGCTCAGATAGTAACCAAAGAAGAAATGTGGCATATGTTTTTGGTCTTTCCATCAGAGTGTCTGATGCCATGATGTTTATCATTCCTCGACCACCTGAAAGCTGCATAAAATCAAAAATGTTCAAGGCTGGCTCTCCAAACAAACTTTCTCCCCCTTGTTGTTTAAGCGAGACAATGCCTCTTTGGATAGCACCAATGGTGGTTGAACTTATGTTTCCGTACTTAAGTCTGAATTCTTTTGCGTGCTGACCCACATAAGTTAGTGCTGTTGAAAGATCATCTAAATCCAAAAGCAACAAGCCCTGATCGTCAGCAATTTGAAAAACAGCACTCAACACACCCTCTTGGATTTCAGAGAGGTTCAAAAGCCTGCCCAAAAGCAGTGGCCCCATATCACTTACCGTGGCTCGAACAGGATGGCCTTTCTGGCCAAAAACATCCCAAAAAGTAACAGGGTATGACTGATACGAAGCTGACTCACCAAGCTCTTTTAATCTCTCTTCAACTTTTGCATTACCACCACCTGGTTTTGCTATACCAGTCAGGTCTCCTTTTACATCCGCCAAAAATACTGGCACCCCCGCATCGGAAAGTTTTTCTGCAATTGACTGAAGAGTAACCGTCTTTCCTGTCCCTGTGGCACCTGCAATAACACCATGCCTGTTAGCCATTTGTGTTAAAAGATTTAAGTAGTTTTGCCCCGTTTTGGCAATTGGAAGTTGCATATGGCTACTTTACATTATGAGGCTACGTTTCTCCACTGGCTCTTGGCCAGATCCACCTTGTCCCCGACAAATTTAACACCCTCTTTTAAAAGCATCTCCTTTTTTACCCCCACTCCTCCAGCAGAGTAACCTGTCAACTCCCCGGATGAGGAGACAACACGATGGCATGGAACTATTGGCATGTGTGGGTTTTTTCTCATAGCCATTCCCACTGCACGCGCTGCTTTGGGGTTTCCAGAAAGAGCGGCAATTTGTGCATAGGTGGCCACACTTCCCTTGGGGATTTGTTTTGAGACCTCGTAGACTTTATCAACAAAGCTCATCAGCTTTCTTTTTTACTTTTACCCCTCATCACCCTCTGTTCAAAATGAGCTTTACCTTTTTTGGCAATGATTACTGCAATGACTCCAACAAATATCGCACCAGCTAAACCAATGTACTGAAAGTCTTCAACCAGAGAGACAAAGTCTGCAATATGACTTGCACCAAAGCTACCAGCTGCAAGATACAAAACATTTCTAATAAACAAACCAATGAAAGATGCAACCAAAAATGACTTTAGATTGTACTTAATTGCACCTGCGGCGAAACTGACCACAAAAGTTGGCATAATTGGTATTGCTCTGCTTGCAGCCAAAAGAACATCATCCCACCTGCTCCCAGACAAGTAGCTACCCAATGCTTCTATGTGCTTGTGGGATATTCCTAAGTATTTTCCAAACCTAGAAGTAAGAATGTCTTCAGCTTTATCGGCAATTTTGTAAATAGCAATACTTGCTACAGTTTTCCCAAACGCTCCAATCAAGGCCAGCCATAAAAGACCAAGTAGTTGATATCCCTGGCTTTCTGCCACCAAACCGGCAGTCGTCATAATAAGAGGAGATGGAATGGGGGCTATTATCTCCTCTAAAATTGAGCCCAAAAACACAAAAAGCTCGACTGGTACTGATTTTGCAAACTGAAGTATAAGTTCTGTTATTTGTCCCACAGTTATATATTGTGAACTGTCAATGGCAATATGACAAGAAAGTACCTAAAAATGATAAAATACCCCACCTACCGACACTAAGAAAGGATACAAAGTGACTATTTGGAATGTGGGGGTTGGACTGGGAATCTTAATACTAATCTGGATCTTTCTCGTTTACATTGGGAAGGTCGAAATGTTGATGTTAAGCAATCCCAGAATTGCAGTAGTGGCTGCCACACTGACCTTTGTCAGTGTTTCGTTTTTTGCATCAGGCGGCCTGATTGGAGCATTTTTGTCGGTTTTTTACTTTATCATCGCCGTTCTTTTTTGGGACATGCTTGTGCGAGAGCTTGGGTCCACCATTGCCAAGCTAATGGTTGTCAATTTCAGGAGAGCCAAACCCAAGGTGCATTGGGGCTTTAACGAAGTATTTGCGATTTTTGGATTCTACTTGATTCCAACCGCATCTTTCTGGGTAATCACACTACTTGGACTAGCAATGCTGGGGCAATTACCGGATGGAATTGAGTTGGCCCCAGTGCTGATCGCTGTGCTTGCAAGCCCATTGATACTAACTGCCCTTGAGATCCATTCATGGCGATAGATCAGTTTCAATCTAAGGAGGCAAAAATGGCCACACCATTGATTATCCTGCTGTTGGTGTTTCTCGTACTGTTTGCATACTCGGTTGCAAACAAGAAAGGTCCAAGAGAATTGTTGGGGCTTTACCCAAAGTACTCAAGAAAAATGCTTGCAATAAGAAGGTGGTCGCTAAATGGCGTGGCCATCACACTCATTGCAGGGTGTTTGTATCTACTTGTAGACAAGGCTTGGGTTTATGCAATCCCACTTCTTGTCTACCTATCCTACTTTCTATATTTAGGTTTAAATACCCGAACTATGGACAGGATGGCACAAAGTGGGTATTCCGCCGACTTACTTGGGATTGGCTTAATACGGTACATTTTGGTCAAAACCGACCAAGAAAAGAGGCTTGAGATCATTTTGGTGCTAATTATCTCGGCTGTATCACTTGTCTTTTTGGCCGTACTATTAACACCAATTCCAACAGGGGCGACTGAATCTGAAATAGCCCAAGCAAGATTGGTGGGAAGGCTTATTATTGGATTTGCAATACAAGCTCTAACGCTGTTCAACCTTTGGTTTGCGTTTGATCAAGCCAAGTAGTAGATTCAGGTGGCCAGAAAATGGCCACCTGAAAAACACACTACCCTACTTCGTACTTCTAAACTAATATACAAGTAAACACAAATGGACACAGAAGGAACAATTATCTTCGATTTTACAGACCCTCAAGCCGAAAAAAGAGTTGAAGCTGCCAGAGACCACATTGCCAACTTAAAAATCGATTGGGGTTCAAAATACGATAGAGCCAAAGACCCTCAGGTAAAGGTTGAAAATTTGGCTGGAGCAAATCCTGATGTGGTTGAAAGGATTGAATTAGTGGCAAGTAATGTTGGAAAAGTTTTGGGATTGTTTGAGAATCAAAGCGAAGCAAGCTCACTACCTGTCTGGGAGCCAAAAATTACAATACCCACACAAGAAGCATTCGACTTATCACAAGAACAAGCCGATGAAACAAGAGCATACACAAAAGATGGGGTTGTCTTTCTTAACCCAAAAATTCTCGCTCCTGCAAATGATTATGAGTTAAATACTGATTTGTACAAAAATGTTTTGGGTGAAGAAGTAGAAGAAAACTCGGAAGAGGTTTTAATCCTCAACAGACTACTAGCGTCCCAATCAGTTGCGCACGAACTATACCACATGAGGCAAAAATCTATACTACTCTGGAGAGAGGATAGGGGTCCAAACAAAAGAAAGGATATTGAAGGTCCCAACAGGTACTCGTTTATTGAATAACAATACAAATACAAAGAGGAAGAAAGAGGTGCAAGATCTTTTGGTATTAGGTTTTTAACGGAAGAAAGAAAGAACATAGATCCAGACAGTAAAGATTATGAGGTTTTAGGAAAATTAGTTGACCATTTGGTAAAAATAGAAAAACAGATAGCAGATGAGAGAAAATATTTTAGAAGTATAAAAAGGCAAAGCTTGTCAAACCAATAGACCCCATCAATATTTATAGGTTATAATTGCACACTTACCTATCTGTACAAATTGAAAGGTTTGAAATGTCAATTGCCACAGAGGTTGTTTTCTTGATTGGGAATGTGCTTTCACTAATGTCCCCTGCCATCGTGGTAGTCAACGCATGGCGTCCAGGATCAATAGATGCAATAGTTACCCCCGCACTGATTAACATCCACGTAAGGGTTTTTCTCTACATCACAGTACTGTCGTGGTCAACGATTTCAGGGACTTTTTCGGGCCACCAATTCTGGATGTTGCTGGGAGCATTTAACGGGGCTGTGTTGGTTCTCTCGATTGACTATCTATGGAACAAGTCACAAAGCTTTGTTTCGAAATTAAGCAAAGCAAATACTGAAACCAGTTCACTATCCAGTTTCTTGTCAATTCTTGGCGTAAACACCGCAACTTTGGCCAAGATAAGCGTGCTTTCTACTTTAATAGCATTTTTGAGCTATCTGACGTTTATCTTTTTGTCTGAGATGGCAGACCTAAAGATGATCGAGTATGGAGCAAGGATAATTGGGTTGCCCATCACCGCTTTTGTAGTGTCAGCCACTGCAATGCTTATCTCAAAAATCAAATAATAAAATCACCACTGGCCAAAAGCCAGTGGTGCAGAAAACCCCATGATCAAACTCTCCCTGGCCAACTCCTCGCTATTCGGGAAACAAGAGACTTAAGACCAGGTTCTGAGATTCGATGAAACACTTTGTCACCGACGACAAGTGGTGTTTCAAACCTATACGCTACAATATGCCTAGCTTTACCGCTTCTGCCCGACACATGCAGTATGTAGTAGGCTTCTTCAATTACAACACCTAAAACAACATCTCCAATCTTGTAGACTGGTTCTTGGGTGGGCAGACTGCCACAGGCAATCGCCTCTTTTTTAGTTGAATAGCGCTTGCCACAGATTTCACATTGATACCTTCTCATGGCGACCGCCACCCCCAGATTCCATCTGAGACATAGGGTTGGACAAAAAATCCAACACACACAATTATTGTTTTTCGGACAGGCTCCCCATTTGACTCTCTCCCTTCGGTCATCCACACAACTGCCAAGTACTGCTGACTTTCATTAGGAGATGAGCAGTAAATGCCAACTGTGAAAAAATCAGGAGAACCAACAACCACATCTTTGTAACCCAAACCAACCAAATGGTTCCTTGCTGTATCAGAAAGGTGGCTGTTCAAAGCAGGAATAGAAACTGTCAACACTGCTACGACCAGCACCAACAACAAAACAGTCTGTCGATTTCTCACTTTCAACTCCTTACATTGACTGCGAGTAAATACACTAGAACACGCAATTGTAATATTTTGGAGTTACTTTTTAAACACAAACTTGGCCATATCAATTATTAGTTCAAATGGAATTGGTTTGTCTTTGGGAAACTTCACAGCTCCTTTTGAAAAGTCATGTTCGCCAAATTTACTTTTAAATTTTTCTATAGTTCTAGGGCCTGGATAAATACCTGTCTCTTATACACATCT
>DBDT01000012.1 GCA_002293705.1 Candidatus Woesebacteria bacterium UBA925 | reverse complement strand
AGATGTGTATAAGAGACAGCCTGATTACCAGGCATGAGCTTGAAAAAGCTTCTCCTCATCTTTCCGGATGGTGTGGCCAAAACCACTCTACCGTCAGAAAGATCGATCCTAAACATGGTATTGGGCAGTATCTCACGAATTGTGCCCAAAAGCACGGTATTTGTTTTATTCATGGGGTTAGTATAGCAGCTTCCCCTTCCCTTACAACTACGCTGTGCTCAAAAAGCGCTGCTAGTTTAGCATCTTTTGTGCGCATCGTCCAGCCATCAGAGTCGATTCTGGTTTCCCCACTCCCAAGCGTATACATTACCTCAAGTGCGAGCGTATTACCAGCCTCAAGTGTGATCGATTCATCGGCCGATCCACTCACAAAACAGGGGATATATGGGCTTTCATGGAGTTTTTTTCCCACCCCGTGACCTGTTAGGTTCCAGATAGGGTTGCAGCCGCCTTTTTTGAGCTCAACTTCATATGCCCTGGCAATATCCCTAACCTTGTTTCCTGCCACTGCTGCCATAATTGCAGCATTCACAGCAGCCCTTCCTGTATCTAAAAATCTCTTTATTTGTGGGTCTGAGCCCAAATAGACAGTTTCTGCGGTATCTGTGTGGAGCCCTTTGTAGTATAGGCCCACGTCAATTGAGACCACATCACCGCTTTTAAAAACCGTTTCCTTGTGTGGTATTCCATGCACCACCCCATCATTCACATTCACACACAGAGCCCAGCTGTAGCCTGGAACCATTTGAAATGATGGCACACCACCTGTTTTTTTGATCAAATCACGGGCTAGAAGCTCTATTTCCCATGCGGAAACACCGTGAGCCACTGCCTGGGCCAGTTTTTTCCTTATTTCCCCCAAGAGAGCACCACCTTCCTCCATTATCTTGACCTCTTCTTCTGTTTTTGGCTTAATTGTTTTCATATTACCCCATATTGTAGCTTATTTGAGTTCAAAGGGGTATCATCACTAAACTCACAGAAAGGAGTCTAGAATGTTTACTGAACTAGAAGCTACAAGCACTATGGCTTGGCTATTCAAAGCAGCAGAACATGCACTTGCCAATAGAAATATGGATGGACACAAGATTTTGCTTACTTCGATGTCAATTGTTCCCAATCCAACATTTCCCAATGGTCACAAAGTCGAATTGGTGGAGGGAGATGTTTGTTGGCAAGGAGTTTTCAATGTCTGCGGGATACCTACTGGTTCAGTTGTAGTTTTTTTGATCGTCAATAAAACTGAGGGTGAAGATATTGTTCCTGGCAATGCCATTGTTCATACACTCTTAGGGGGCAACAATTCAATTCTCAGTGGGTGTTTTAGAGAAGACACCTTCACATAATAAGCATGCTAAAGGGCTGTAATCTACAGCCCTTTACTCTTTACTTGCAATTACTGCTTTAATGTCAGCGTAGATGTCCTCAATAGGTCTTTCTCCATCTATTGTATGGAGAATTCCATCTGCATTCATCATCTCCAAAGCCTTCTCTGTGGTTGCGTGATAGTTGGCAAGCCTTTTTTTAATAATTGGCTCCGTGTCATCCTCTCTGTGGATTAATTTTGAGTGATCAAGCTCTGGTCCAGGTGGGTTTGTGATTAAATTGTATATTCTTCCAGTTTCTGGGTCCATTCTTCTTGCGCTTAACCTTTTTATTGTCTCCTCCTCAGAAATATTTATGACAAAAACAAAATCAATATCATTGTTGTGAGAGCGCAAGAAATCACGAAGAAGTGAGTATTGAAGAGGAGTTCTTGGGAAGCCGTCAAACACAATGTTGTCAAAACGATTTTCTGAAGTTAAATACTCGGTCACCAGCTGGTTGGTCAGCTCATCAGGAACCAGGACTCCTTTTTTGTTCACCATCTCATCTACATCTGGCCTAGTTTTGGCCACCTCTCTTAAAAAACTGCCTGCCTCAAATCGAATCAAGCCATACTCGGAAACCAACTTTTCGGCTTGTGTCCCCTTACCACACCCCTGAGGACCCATTAAAACGATATTCATACAACAAATACTAACACACAAGTTACATAAAAATACTCAAATGGAGAAAAATGGGCAAAAAAATAGTGAGGGTAACCCCTCAATCCCTCACTACTTAATATGAAACTAACTACCTGAATTTGCCTTAATCCGCAAGTGATCTTCAGCTTCTTGCCTGGTAACTTGCTGGTGATTAATCCAATATTCTGCCTCCTGAGGGACAACCACACCTAGAAAATTTTCCAATGTAGAACAAACTATCTTTTTTACACGCGCACCAGGGTCAACTGGCCGAATTAAAATTGCTATCATTTCCATCCTCCTTGCCTGTGAAAGAAAAGGAAACAGGGAAATTATATCACTAAATTAGCTTCTGAGGTACTTGTCGTATCTATTCATGATCATTTTGCTTTCAATGGTTCGTGTGAGCTCAAGGACAACTGATACAACGATCAAAAGACTTGTTCCACCAATGGCCAAGGCCCCCACTCCTGATGCACCCTGGAAGAAGGTTGGCAAAACAGCAACTAGTCCCAAAAATACTGCTCCCGCCAAGGTAACCCTGTTTGCTACATATGAGAGATATTTTTCCGTATCCGCTCCTGGCCTGATACCTGGGATAAATCCACCATTCTTTTTAAGTGAGTCGGCAATCTTCTCTGGATTAAACGCAACAGAGGTGGTGTAAAAGTAGGTAAAGCCTACAATCAACATAAAGTAGGTTAGGTTGTACAAAATCGACGTTGGATTAAAGTATCTTGTTACAAATGCAGCTACTTCAGCCAATTGAGTATTTCCACTTCCTGACACAAATTGCGTCACCAAAGATGGGAGAGCAACAAGAGAAATTGCAAAGATTATAGGTATGACACCTGACTGATTAACTCTAAGTGGAAGGTATGACTTCTCAACTGCAGCAGAGGAAGTTGCCCCTTTGGCACGCCTTGCATAGTGAACTGGAATTTGCCTTATAGCTTCTGTCACAAAAACAACAACAGCAATAACAAGAAGGGAAAGCAGGGCAAATATAATTAGCCTTGGAGCCTCTTCAGGGTTTATTGTTGTAGTTACTTGATTAAACAAGGTTGGGAAACGAGCGATAATTCCTCCAAAAATTATAAATGAGATACCATTTCCAACCCCATATTCTGTAATAAGGTCCCCAAGCCAGAGGGCAAACATGGTTCCTGCAACCATTACTGAAACTAGTGCAACCAAATCAATAGGAGATAGGGCCTGCAATATACCAACATTTCGCAATATGGTGTACATCATAAAACCTTGAAGCACAGCCAGTGGGAGAGTTAAGAATCGCATGTACTGATTGAGTTTTTCCTGACCAAACTCGCCTTCTTTTTGAAGTTCCTCGAGTCTTGGGATGACTACGGTCATAAGTTGAATAACAATGGAGGCTGTAATGTATGGCCCCACACCCAAAGCCATGATTGAGAAGTTGGCTAAAGTTCCACCGGAAAATATATCAAGCAGGGCAAACAATGCATTTCCTCCGAGTATCTGTCTTAGACTGGATGGGTCCACTCCAGCTGCTGGAACATGTGCTGCTAGACGGAACACAACTAAGATCAAAGCGGTTATAATAATTTTCTTTCTAACCTCTTTAATTGTTACTGCTCTTTTGAAAAATCCAAGTATGTGACTGAACATGTACGAAAGAGTATACCAGCCTCAAGGGAAGAATTTAAGGCGGAAAAATAGCACAACAAAAAAGGCCAGACAAACCGGCCTTTTACTGATCTAATTCCCACAAAGGTCGCAAACAATACCCCATGTGTCCAAACTGATGAGGAAATAGGCCTTGCTTTCACAAACTGCAGGCACCCCCATGTTACGGTTGTATTGGCGATAACCTGTTAGTGCGATCAACAAATACCCTGGGTCACTATCTACGATCTCCAAACGCTCACGTGTCATAATGACATATGGTCCAGGGACCGAGCGGGGACAATCACAAAACTCACCAACAACCCCTCCTCGCAACTTCTTGACTTGATAACCGAAGAAGCGTGCAGAAAAGCGAATTTCAGGGTACCCAGTTGGAGCGGCTGCGACTAAATCTTGCCAGAAAAAGGCGACTTCCTGCGGATGCTTGAAAATACTGAGCTGAAATTGATCGTCTACTTTGCAGACTTGACCTTCTTTGTCAATATACAAGCGGCGATTAGTCATTTTCCCTACTCCAATTCAAGACAATAGAGCTATGGGGTATTTTAATCGATTGATAGTTTGTTGTCAAAAATGCTGTTACGCAAACGCGATAACACATGGAATTCCACAATTTTTTGAAGCTTGATACCAAAAATTAAATTCCGAACTAAGAGTCCGGGACACTGGCTACCAAACTCGCCTGAAACACTTCAGGGAATACCAGATTTTGATATTCAAACAGACTATCAGGCGATGAGCCACGTCGAACAGTCGCACCTCCAGTTGAAAGAAAATGGTCGGAAAAGTAATGAAGAAAGTTATGAGAGGGTGCCAGAAGCTTTTTTGATTGCTTCTTGAGCAGTTAGAGTTGCGGCAACCTTCACAGCAAATGCTTTCTTCAAATCGGCTGAACCTACCAATTTAACTCCTCTTTTTAGAGCATCTGATCTAACAATACCAGCTTCTAATAGTGTTTGTTCGGTAACTTCTGAGGCCTTAAAGTCTTCCAAAGCTGATAGTCTAACTGATACTGGCTTAGGCATTGGCTTGTTTTTAAACTTTCCAGGAAGCATTGGAAGTCTGTGTAGTAGACTCTTTTTGGTCTTTACTCCTTCAAACAAAATTCCAATTTTGTTTCTTGCACCCTGACCTTTGGTTCCTCGACCTGCAGTGTGTCCACCTTTACCACTACCAACACCTCTTCCAAGTCTCTTGGAAGCTCTTGTTGTAACTGATTTTGGCAATGAATGCTTCATAAAATTATTTTATTTTTCTTCTTCAACAGTCTTTACTTTCTTAACTCTTCTTTTGGCAATAGCTGCAATTTTCTCCAAAGCTTCAATAGTTGCATAGACGTTGGTTGTTTTGTTGTTGGTTCCAAGAGTCTTACCCACCGCATCTTTAACACCAGCAAGTTCCAAAACAATACGAACAGTGCCTCCTGCGATAATACCGCTTCCAGCTGGAGCTGGCTTAAGCATGACATGGGCTGCACCAAACTTGTTTTCAACCTCGTAAGGAATAGATGTTCCCTTTAGTGGAACTTCAATCAAATGCTTTTTGGCATAATTGATTGATTTTTGGATAGCAGAGCGGACATCACGAGCCTTAGCTACTCCTGCTCCTACTTTTCCATTCCTGTTACCAATTACTACTAGAGCCGAAAACCTAATGGTGTTTCCACCTTTAGTCTTTTTGGAAACTCGGTTTATAGAAACCACTGTTTCGCTATACTCCTTTGGTTCAGGTTTGTAATCTGAATTATTGTTTCTATTGTTATTTCTTCTGTTATCCATAGTAATATTTTAGAATTTCAAGCCACCTTCACGAGCAGCATCAGCCAAAGCCTTTACTCTTCCGTGATACACATATCCTGCTCGATCAAAAACTACAGCTGAGATCTTTTTGGCGACCAAAGCCTTAGCTACTCCTGCTCCGACCTCTTTTGCATCAGGACCAAAGGCGCTTGCCAAAGTAACCCCCTTGTTGTCATCAATTGCTTGAGCATACATGGCCTTGTTTGACCTATGCACAACAAGTCTTGGCCGCTCGGATGTTCCAAACACCCTAGACCTAATTCTTCTTTTTATTCTGGCTCTTCCTTTTGTAATCATATTATTATTTTGCTGCCTGCTTTCCAGCTTTCCTTCTAATTACCTCATCGGTGTATTTGATACCTGTTCCCTTGTATGGTTCAGGTGGTCTTGATCCTCTGATTAGGGAGGCAATGTGACCTACTTCTTCTTTGTCAGCGCCTGAGACGGTTACAATACTTTTTTCAACCTTGGCAGTCATTGTTGGAGGAACCTCAATCACCACAGGGTGAGAGTAACCAATCTGCATAACAAGCTGAGAGCCTTTAACTTCAGCTCTGAAACCTGCTCCAACAATCTCCATTGATCTTGACCAAAGCTCACTTACTCCTTTAACCATATTGGCAATGTGTGACCTCATTGTTCCTTGGTTTGAAGCAGCCTGCTTACTGTTGCTACTTTTTTCAACCAAGACCTCACCATCTTTTACAACAATATCCAAAAACCTAGGCAAAGCTTTTGTAACTTCACCTTTAGGTCCTTTGACAGTCAAGTTGGAGCCTTCTACTAAAACGCTCACACCTTGTGGGATTGTAACTGGTTGTTTTCCGTATCTTGCCATATTTTTTTACCAAATTTCGACGATTACCTCGCCTGCGTTGTTTGATTTAACTGCTTCCTTGCTGGACATTACTCCATTAGGAGTAGAAAGGATCAAAGTTGTTGATTTTTTCCTCAACTTAAGCTCATCTACATTCATGTAAACATGTAGTCCAGGAGATGAAACCAATTTAAGATTCATAACAACAGGCTCTTTGTGCATGTAAGCAATGTGAATCTTAAGTTCACGCGCACTAACTTCTTCTATCTCACGCACCCAGCCTGCCCTCTTGAGAGCCTCAAAAACAGCTTTGACATATTTGGTGTTAATTACAACCAAATCTTTGTGCCTTGCCATAGCTGCATTTTTAAATCTGATTAGTGAATCTCCTACGTGATATTGAGTCATATATTTATATTTTTACCAGCTAGCCTTAACCACTCCTGGAATTTCTCCTTTCATGGCAAGTTCTCTAAAACAAATTCTGCAAATTCCATACTCTCTGATGTAACCTCGTGGTCTACCACAAAGCTTGCAACGATTTCTGTACCTTGTTTTGTACTTTAGATCTTTTGTTTCTCTTACAACTTTGCTTGTTTTTGCCATAGTTTAATAATTATTTTTCAAAAGGTAGCCCCATTTGGCTTAAAAAGAACTTTCCTTTTTCAGGTGAACCTGCATTTGTAACTACTGTAATTTCAAGACCTCTTGGCCTGTCTACTTTGGCCAAATCAATCTCAGGAAAGACCGTGTATTCTGACATCCCGTAGGTGTAATTTCCAGCCTGATCAAATTTTGCTGGAATACCTCTGAAATCTCTCAACCTGGGAAGCACTATTGAGACTAGTTTATCTAGGAAAAACCACATCTTCTTGCCTCTAAGAGTAACAGTTAGTCCAACAGGTGTGCCTTCTCTCAAGCTGAATCCCGCAACAGAGATTCTTGCTTTCTGAACTTTTGGTCTCTGGCCTGTGATACTGCTCATTTCTCCTACCAACTTGGCCATGATATCTTTATTTTTAAGCTCCTGTCCTGTTCCAGCATTAATAACCACCTTTTTGATTGTAGGTAGAGCCATTTTGTTCTTAACAGAAAATTCTTGTGCAAATTTTGCTTGAGATTCTGCTAGTTTTTCTTTTACTGATACGTGTTTGTTTTCTGACATATTTTTAAGTTTTTTAGATTACTCCTCCGCTTTTTTTAGCAATTCTAGTCTTTTCATCTTTTGACTTGGCAAACCCAACCCTGGTTGGCTTTCCGGTCTTTGGATCCAAAAGGGCAATTTTAGAAACAGAGATTGGCCCTGTCTCTTATACACATCT
>DBDT01000019.1 GCA_002293705.1 Candidatus Woesebacteria bacterium UBA925 | reverse complement strand
CTTAGTCGGCAGCGTCAGATGTGTATAAGAGACAGAAACTACAATGTATTAGTTTCCTGTAGAGACATCATATATCCTGGTGGTGTTGAAGTTTTTGACTATGTAATGTGGGCTAGACCACTTTCAGGAGGAGATCCCGTAAGGCTTGGAGCCATTGAGCTGGGCAAAAAGAGCTTTAGGACCTCAACGGCCTACAATGCATTGTTTGTTACCAAAGAGAGAAGTGCCAACCCAAGGACCCCTGAAGGTCCAATTGTTATGCAAGGAACAATTCAATCAGTCCAACTACTGGATGGGTCAACCACACCAAGACCAACAGCAGCCCCAGGGCAAAGCATTGCACCTGAGGCAAGCGATGAGCCAGTTGTAACACCAGCACCACAAGGTGGAATAGCCAGGTTTTTAGCAGGAGGAATTGTTACAATTCTTGGAATAGCAGGTCTTTTGTTTGTAATCTTCATCGTGATGAGAAAGTAACTAGAAGAAAATTCAGCAATCTTTCAAATACACTCAAAGTATATCTGGATTAGACTACCAAGTTAACGGTCCTGCCTTTTATGTATATGTTCTTTTTGATTTCTTGATCTGAAATATACTTTGTTACCTGTTCAAGCTGTTTTGCCATATCCAAAACTAGCTCTTCATTTTCAGATTGCTCTTTGGAAACTGTAATTTGCCCCCTTAACTTACCATTCACCTGAACAGTAATGATCAATGAATCAGACACCAATTTGGATTCTTCATACACTGGCCAGTTTGACTTATGTACACTAACCTCTTCACCAAGCCGGTCCCTCCACCATTGTTCAGCAAGGTGTGGAGCAAATGGAGCGAGAAGCAAGCACAATACACGCTTAGCATCCTCACCAAACTCATCTTTCCTGTCGTAAATGGAATTCACAAATTCCATAATCGAGGCTATGGCCGTATTGTATGCAAAGCTATCCATGTCATAGCTGACCTTTTTGATTGTCTTGTGCATGAGCCGTTCCAGATCCCCAGTTGTCTTTTGTTGGGCAGACACCTCCATCACACCATTGAGTCTTTTTGCAAACCTCTCCATACCCTCAATACCTGTATCTCTAAAATCAGGTGATCCATCCATCGGCCCCATGAACATTAGGTACAATCTCATAACATCTGCTCCAAATTTTTCCACATATACGTCAGGGTTTACCACATTACCCCTGGACTTACTCATCTTGGCACCATCCTTGATCATGAGTCCGTGAGCAAAAAACTTTGGAAAAGGCTCTGAGAAGTTAAGCATCTTCAAATCAAACAAGACTTGAGTCACAAACCTTGCATACATAAGATGCAGCACAGAGTGCTCTGCTCCACCAAAATACAAGTTAACAGGAAGCCAATTTTTGGTTACTTCAGGGTCAAAAGCATGTGAATTGGAAGTTGCAGCATCAACTGACGGATATCTTAAAAAGTACCAAGAAGAATCCAAAAATGTATCACAAACATCAGTTTCTCTTTTTGCCTCACTACCGCAGGATGGACAAACTGTTTTGTAAAAATCAGGATGATCGGCAAGCGGACCTGTTCCTTCGCCTTTTGGCTTGTAATCAGCAATTTCAGGAAGAAGCACAGGAAGAGCACTGTCTTCTACTGGATACCATCCATGGTGATCCCAATCATCTTGGTCTTTTCTTAAAATCTCACCTTTCTGATCAAAGTAGCTCTTTTTATTCTTTGCACAATTTTCGCAGTAAATCATTGGGATTGGTGCCCCCCAATATCTTTGCCTTGAGATTAACCAATCGCGAAGATGATAATGTGTGTGGAACTTACCATACCCTTCTGAAACCATCCAATTTGCCATATTGACCTTGCCTTCGCCCACTGCCGACTGCCCGTCAAAATTGGCTGAGTTAACAAGAGATCCTGGCCCTTCATAGAATTCAGTATCGACTTCACTGCTTTCTCCCTCCGGGTTAATTACTTTAATAACGGGAAGGTTGTATTCTTTCGCAAAGTCAAAATCTCGTTTGTCATGCGCTGGAACACCCATTACCACGCCAGTACCCACATCCATCATCACATAGTCTGCAATCCAAAGAGGGATTTCGCGTCCATTAACTGGATTGATCACAGCCAACCCTGTATCAACTCCTGTTTTTGAGGTTTTAGCCTTCCTCTCTTGCTCGCTTTTTGCTAGTGATTCTGAAATATATTTATTAACCAATTCAGATTTTTCTTGAGGGATTTTAATTTGAGACAACAGCGGGTGTTCTGGGGCTATCACCAGAAAAGTTGCGCCAAACACCGTCTCCCAATATTTGGTCCATACAGTAAGTACCGTATCAGTATTTTTTAACTTGAAATCAATACTAAAGCCCTCCTGCTTTCCAATCCATTGCCTTTGAGCCGCCGACACTTTTAGTGACCAGTCAATTTGATCGAGGCCGGAAAGAAGCTTGTCTGCATATTCTGTAATTCTAAAAAACCATTGGGTCAAATTCTTGTGCTCTACAGTTGTTCCACATCTCTCACAAGCACCATCAATCACCTGCTCGTCTGAAAGCACTGTTTTACATGATGGACA
>DBDT01000033.1 GCA_002293705.1 Candidatus Woesebacteria bacterium UBA925 | reverse complement strand
AGATGTGTATAAGAGACAGGTTTTATAGGTATCTGTGAAACTATTGTTGTTGTCAATCTTTCGAAACAGGGTATTCTCTTCATATTTAATATGCTTTAGATCCTTTTTCATTAAATTTCGGAGAAAGTGTGTTTCTGGATTAATACCCCTCTGAATTGCCTTGCTTTGATCAACTTCTAAGATAACACCACCTAAAATACGGAGGTCTTTTGAATGTTTGGCCGTATCTATTTGAACCCCTTCAATAATCACATTTACACCAGTATTTGAGTACGAATCAATAATAAGCTCTATTAAATCATTGAAAATTTTAGTTGCTTCATTGCCGTTGAAATTTTCTAGGTGTGAAGCATCAATATCTGGCCTAAAATAACGAACAAGCTTACTGGCGAGTCCTAAATTAATAGTTTGGTAAAAGTCTAGATTTTTTATCAATTCATTCGTTAGTCTTGTTTTCCCAGACGAATTATTACCAGTGACCATGAGCATTACTGGAAACCCTTTTTCATTTAGATAGCGTATTTTTTCATTAATTTCGTCCATTCAAATTGTTATTTTAGCATTCTGGAGGGCGAATTACTAACTATGGGAGTTTTACCTAACTAAACCTGATTCGTAATTTGCGGTGCGCTGGTCGATTACTTAGGAGAACTAAATCAATCAGTCAAAATTGCTGTAAATACTACTCAAATATCTCTAGGACCCTAAAATATACCCAAACGACTGGATAGCCTTTGGCCAGCTCTTTTGCATACCATTCATTGTGGACTTGAGCGAATTCCTCAGGAGTTTTATCTGAGACCGTTCCACTTTGGTCACCTGGTTTGATAATAAAGTTGGGAAAAATTGGGTAAAAGTTCTTTTTTGACTATGTGGGGACCCTTTTTAGTTTTTGTATTTATGTATGGGTGAAGGTTAAAAAAACATATAGTTGCCCCAAGTGTGGTGGGATATCCATCAGAAAAGGTGTAAGGCGAGGCAAGATTAAATTTTTGTGCAAAAGTTGTCTTGGCTGGTTTCAAATAAACAGAAAAAGAAAAGAGGACAATAGAACGTATCTTTTAGCCCATCTTGCTGGTGAGTCGTTTCGAAGCATTGCTGAGATTAAATCAATTGGAGTCACAACAGCGCACAGAAGATATAAACAGTCTTTAAAAAATCTTCCCCATTGTGCCGATATTACAAGAAAGTACTGCAGTAGGTTTTCGGGGATACTATTGGTTGATGGTAAGTACATAAAGATAAAAGTGTATGACAAAAAGATTCCTGTTGTGTATGGGATTGATTACCTAACCCACGACATACCCACTTACATCTTGTCTGTTTCTGAAAACTACCAAACTATGCACAAGTTTTTCTCCTCACTTAGGCTCCTTAAATATCCCCTGCAGTCAATTATAAGCGATGACAATCAAAACATATTTAATTCATGTCTTTCTGTCTACCCAAAAGCCATAACCCAGCTTTGTCAAAAACCACTACCTGGAAAATATAAGGAGTGAACTTGGTGTGAGGTCAGACAGCACGCACCATGATTTGATGGAAAGCATTACAAGGCTATTTAGCAGCAAGAAAAGCGAAGGCGAGTTTAATATTGAGGCTTTCAAGATCTACTCCCGATATAAGAACAACATCGTTGCACAGTCAATACTTCTTGATATAGAAAAAAGACAAGAACAGCTTTTAGCCTACAGAAAAGTGACTCAAACACCTAAGACCAACAATCTAATTGAAAGCTACAACTCACACCTACAGGGAAGAGTGAGAAACATAAAAGGTTTTGAATAATTCCGATCTGCCGACAACTGGTTAAATGCCTACTTTGTAAGAAGAAGACTAAAGCCTTTCACTTCATGTAGTACAAAATTCAAGCACCTAAATGGTCCAGCCTCAATCCAGCTGACATTGAAAAATAAAGATAAATTTGAAGAATTACTAAGCCTGATTAGGTAGGTGACCGTTTGTGGAACGGTTGCGTTTTGCTGCCCGACAGGGATTTGAACCCCAGTTTTCGCATCCAGAGTGCGACGTCCTGCCGCTAGACGATCGGGCAATAACAGTGCATTTTAGCCTAAATGCATGCCCATTGCCATTTTTAGAGAGCAAAAATGATGGTTTACAACTTAAAACCAAACAGGTAGATTGGACTGCAGTATGGATGATCTAACTCAAATTCAGGAAGCAGAAATGGTTGAGGCACAGTCTCTTTTGAGCCTTGATGCGACCATTAAAGAGAAAATCGAAAGAATTGAGAAGTTAAGAGAAGAAATAAGACCTCACAAAGAAATGCTTAACTCCTACCTAGAAAATGATGACACATATAGAGAAGCTACGGCTTTGGCCAAAAAAGCATCAGCTAATAAGTCGGAAGTTAAAAAAAGGCTACTTGGTACACCACAGGGTAAAGATCTAAGTTCTAAAGTTGAAACCATGTCTTCGGATATCAAAGAAGAAGAGGAGAGCCTCTCTGATTTATTGCGTGAATACCAAAAAACCACAGGATCAAGTGAGTTTGAAGGCTCAGATGGAGAGTTGAGACAAATTGTCCTTCAGGCAAGATTGGTTAGAAAAACAAACCTCAACAGAGAATAAACTGGTTAACACTTTCTTTTAGAACAAGTGTTCTATAAAATGATTTTGTGCCAACCAAAAAGATTGCATCCAAGGAAGAGATTTTGATAAATGTGAGAAGAGTTTTTGCCTTAAGTGGCCCTGAGGGTGCAAGCATGCGAAGCTTGGCCAAAGAAGTTGGTATATCACCTTCAGTTTTTTATCACTACTATTCGGACCGAGACTCACTTCTTTTGGAGATGTTTAATTTCACTACAAAGCAACTTGGTTTGGCGCGAAAAAATCTACCACCAACTGAAGACAAAAAAGAACTATTAAGGCAAAGAGTGGATTTTCAGATAGAGCACATGGAGGAGATAGTTGCGATTATGAAGTATTTTCTACACTTCAAAAACAACTTTCCTAAAAATAAATCAGGTTATGTACCTGAAACTGCATGCACGCACATGCTTGAAATATTGGGTGATACAAAAGACAGTATGCAAAAGGCTAAAGTTATGACCCATGCAGTAAATGGATTTGCTCTTGAATATTTCCCTAATATGCCAACAAATTCAGAGAGAGAAGAGTTGGTCGACTATGTTACAGAATTTCTCTATCCTGGCGCATTTGAAAATTTGAAAATTGATGACAATCGAAAGGGGGTGAAGATCAAAACTAAATGAAAAACACAATGCCTATAATTATTGGTGTTATTGCTGTTGGTTTGGTTGTTGCTTTTCTTGTCAGTCAAGGAAGTAGCTCTCAAGCTCCGGCTCCTACTTCTTCACCAGTTTCAAAGGAAGCTAACACTGAAAACAAAATGGGTTCAAATGGCATGGATGAAAAAATGCCAGGAACAATAGTGGATGTTGCTGTTGCAAATGGAAGTTTCAATACTTTGGTTGCTGCAGTACAAGCCGCTGGCTTGGTTGAAACCTTGTCTTCAAATGGCCCATTTACCGTGTTTGCGCCAACTGATGAAGCTTTTGCAAAAGTACCTAAGGCAACCCTGGATGCACTTTTGGCTGACCCTAAAAAGTTAACCGAAGTTCTTACTTACCACGTTGTCTCAGGTAAGGTGGGTTCTGCTGATGTGGTTAAGCTTAAATCAGCAAAAACAGTTCAAGGTCAAGAAGTTGCTGTTACGGTAAATCAAGGAAAAGTGATGGTTAACAACGCAAATGTTGTTGCGGTCGATGTTGCGGCAAGCAACGGGGTAATACATGTTATTGATACTGTTTTACTTCCAAAGTAATGCTTAAGGATATACGGTGGTTGTGCCTGGGTTTTCCCCAGGCACAACACTAGCCTTACAAAAAATACATCTTCAGAAAAAATTTAGTCAACTCCCAGCGAAATCTATCTCTAATCCAAAATATAATGGTTCTTACAGTCTTTGTGTGTAGTTTCAGCTCAAGCAGGTTTGTGTCCACAATGAAAACTCTATTAGACTTTGAAATTAGAATATTTGTCATTTTTGGGATTATCTCTTTGTTGAAGACTGCATTTAGGCAGCTTTTTAGGCCAACCAAACCCAAAAAGTCCAGGGCAAGACCCTCTTTGTTTATCAACTCTTTGTTTTTTAGGTAAACTTTTCGAACCATCTCTTTGTGGGTAGGCAAAACCGGACTTCCCCTCTGAACCACTTCTTGGATGATGATGTACTTGTGCTTTTTTGGGCTTAAAATAACTTCAGTTTTTGGAATTAAGCCTTTGAAGTAAGTGTTTAACAGCTTAATGCTTTGCAGCTCATTTTCATAAAGTTGTCTAACTAATTTTTTTGAAATCGGCGGCCTTAGTGGCACTTTTACTACTTTGTTTTTACCAAGTTTGTAAACAACATGAAACAATCCCTGTCCAACCAGTCTGCCCAGGATTAGTTCATCGTTTTTAAAACTCTTGATGTACTTTTTTGCGTATCGCCTCTCAATTTTTTGTAACAAGTTTGACCCCATAGTCAATTATACGGCATAATATGCCATGTTATCGAATCTAAAAATAATTATTAGAAAATCTGTTTACCTCGGGGAGCAAATACTGGCACTTCCTGTGCTAGTTGGTGTTGTTCTTTATTCATTTGGGACGATTTCTATCCTCTTGTCGTCCAACTGGAGCGATAGCGTGGTTTTCTATGAATTTATCAATAGGATACTTATAGCCTTAGTTGCCTTTGAGCTTGTAAGGCTCTTGGTTACACACGACATACACGCAGTGTCTGACCTTTTGACCTTTGTGATTGCAAGAAAGCTATTAAAGCCAGACTTAACCGCGTCAGATGTTCTTTTGGGTATTGTCGCCTTTGCAATATTGGCAATAATTAACGTGAAAATCTTGAAGCCATCTCAGGAGGAGAGGCGAGTAGAAGAGTTTTTCAACTGAAGCACTGCCTCTTTTATAATGGCAACGTCGTGAGACAGGGCGTCTACTTGTTTTTTAAGTGCACTAGTCTCATCCCCATCTTCGTCCACCTCTTCGCTAATATCCTCAACATCTTCTTCTATCTCCTTAACAGACGAAGCAACAGTTATTAAGGCTCCTTCAATGTCTTCAACATCTTCTTGAGTTCGGTCGATATCCTCTTCAACTTCAGAAAGACTTTCTGTGTTTTTGTTAACACTCATTTGGATGAACAAAGAGAGGTAGATTGCCTCAAGTGACACCGCTGTGGTCAAAATAAGCATTATGCTGTCGCTATCAACTCCAAGAAAGATTAGACCAAAAAATGATGCAAAAACGAGCGTGTGGACCAAAATTGCCCACGGCGTACCCGTCCATCTGATGATGGCAAAACTGATTTTTTCTAATTGGTTTTTGTACTTAGGTGTTCCCATTGCTATACTATGTACCTATGTCTCAAACTATCCGAAATGTCGCAGTGATTGCGCACGTCGACCACGGCAAAACAACACTGGTTGATGCTCTACTTAAACAAACACATACTTTCCGAGAAAATCAGGAAGAAATGCAGGTGGAGCGAATACTCGACCGTAATGAGCTTGAGCGCGAACGCGGTATCACAATTTTAGCAAAAAACTGCGCAATTATCTACAAAGACGCCAAAATCAACATCATTGATACACCCGGCCATGCTGACTTCTCAGGTGAGGTTGAGAGAACCCTTGGAATGGCTGATGGGGCACTACTAATTGTTGATGCCCACGAGGGGCCAATGCCTCAAACAAGATTCGTATTAAGAAAAGCTCTCTCTTTGGGGCTCAAAATCATTGTGGTTATCAATAAAATTGACAAACCATACGCCAGGGTTACTGAGGTTAGAGATAAAATCGAGACTTTGTTCCTGGAGCTTGCTGCAAATGATTCACAGCTTGATTTCCCAGTACTTTACGCAATCGGAAGACGTGGAGCAGCCTTTGTCGAGATGCCGGATGATATTAATCAAGAGGCGGATGTAACTCCAATACTTGATACCATTTTAGACTCAGTTCCTGCTCCAAAAGCTGATATCAATGCAGCTTTCAAGATGGTTGTAACCTCGATGGATTATGACCCACATCTAGGCAGAATCATTATCGGAAAAATCAACAGCGGCAAGGTTTCTTCAAAGCAAAAAGTAATAGTTACTGATCAGCCACAGTCAATCAAGACTGTAGAGAAGGTCTTCTCATACCGAGGCCTAGAGAGGATAGAAGTCGAAGAGGCTTACGCTGGAGATGTTGTGGCGTTTTCTGGAATCTCTGATGTAACAATCGGAAAGACAGTATCTGATCCAAGTGACACTGAGAGCTTGCCAGCCATAGCAATTGCTGAGCCAACCTTGCACATGCTTATGGGTCCCAACACCTCCCCATTTGCTGGCCAGGAAGGTGAGTTTACTACTAGTAGGCAAATCGAGGAGCGACTTAGAAGAGAGCTTGAAAGTAACCTAAGTTTACGTGTTGAGTTTATGGGTAATGGAAAGTTTCTCTTGTCAGGCAGGGGAGAGTTGCACCTATCAGTCCTTCTTGAGACCATGAGGAGAGAAGGCTATGAAATGGAAGTTGCCAAGCCAGAGGTTATTGTTAAAGATACTGAAAATGGAAAGCTTGAGCCTGTTGAAGAGGTTACAGTAGTTGTTCCAAATGAATTCCAGGGGGTAATTAATCAAGAATTTGGCAAGCGATTTGGTGTCATGCTTTCTCAAGAGCCAGCCAGTGAGGTTGAGACACAATTTGTCTACAGAATGCCAACCCGTGCTCTTATTGGATTAAGAAGTCTACTTCTCACAATGACCAAGGGAACAATTCTTATGAGCTCTCAACTATTGGGATATGAACCTGTTGGAAAGTCAATTCCAAGCATGAGGAGGGGAGTTATTATCAGCGATCAGATGGGTGAGGCCTTGGCATATGGACTAGCAGCAGCTCAAGAGAGAGGTGTTACCTTTATCGAGCCTGCTACAAAAGTATACGAGGGTATGATTGTAGGTCAAAATGCCAAAGAGGAGGACATGATCATGAATATTTGTAAAGGCAAAAAGCTTACAAATATGAGAAGCACCAGTAGCGATGGAATAATTCAGCTGGCCCCAGCTACAACTCTGTCACTTGAGCAATCTCTGGACTTTTTGGAGTCTGATGAACTACTTGAGATAACACCTCACTCTTTGAGGCTTAGAAAAAAGCATCTCACTGAGGTAGACCGCAGAAGAGCAGAAAGAAGTGGAAAATAACTCTGCGCCGAAGCGCAGAGAAATTGATGCTTGCCATCAACCCTTAAGGGTTTTTGATATGAGAACACCTATCTCGCAAGACACTGCGATTAAAACTAAAGTCATCACAACCGACAGACCACAAGCTAGTACTTCATCAAAATTTCCAAAATCTAGCCTAACTAGTAGGGCAAGCGACCAAAAGGAGAGCAGGTTTAGCAGTCCATAGACAATTGACAGTAACAGCTCGAGCCATCTTGGCCCCTTGCTCTTGGTGTAAATGGCTAAGCCTGCGATAAAACTGTTTGTGACAAGTATTACTACGAAAACAATCAGTGTATACATTCACTACCTCCTATGCTTGATACCTCAATTCAGACCTTAGCTTTTTCGTGCGTCTTCTCTCTCTTCTTTGTAGTCTTTGATTTGCCTTGAAACTTCTTTCTTGAGTGCAATAAGAACATTTAACATGTCCTCGCCACTCTCTTCAGAAAATATCACCCCACCTTGTCCCGGAAGATCCATGTTGAAGATAAGTCGATATTTTTTGTCGTGATGGGTTTCTTTGGTGAGCCTAAGAGTTCCAGTTTTTAAATCCTCATCCATCTGAGGCAATAGCTTGTCAATTTCGTAAACAAACTTCTCGTCAATAATTGTTTTTATCCTGTCATCAATCTCGATTCCGTCTCCAACTATTTGTAGTCTCATTAACTTGGAATATATCACCAAGGGCTTATGTTTTCCAGGCCATATTATTGAAAAACTCTTTGGGCTATTGTATTGTTAGTTTATGAATTTAGTTAAGTCTAGCTATGCAAAGTACGTATTGGTTTTAGTCTTTGTCCTTCTTGGCTTTTGGGCCATTAGAGCATTTAATCTCTCTCTTCCGATTACTGTCACAACATCCCAGACTTCAACTGAACTATCAGTTGTAGGTGAGGGTAAAGTCGATGTCACTCCAGATACAGCTTATGTTGAGCTTGGCATTTCAGTTGAGAAGGCCCCAACTGCTGATGATGCTCAAAAAAGAATTTCAGAAAGAAACAATCAGCTTATTGCAGCCATCAAAGCTTTGGGTGTTAAAGAAGAAGATATCAAAACAACAAACTTCTCAGTATTTCCAAGCTACGACTGGACTGATGGCAGGAACACTCCTAATGGATACAATGGAAACATCAACATTTCAGTAAAAACAACCGATATTAGTTTGGCCTCAAAGATAGTAGACACTGCAACCAAAGAAGGTGCTAATCAAATTCTTGGCACTAGGTTTGTTGTAGATTCACCAGAAAAATACAGAGCAGAAGCAAGAGACAAAGCTATTGCTAACGCTCGTGAACAAGCAAAGAAGATTGCAGACAGTCTTGGAATCAGATTAGGTTCTGTTACAAATGTTGTTGAATCAAGCCCTGGGGTAATCTCCCCAATGCCAATGTATGCCTACGAAAAAGCAGCTCTTTCAGTACCAGCAGCAGGTGGTGCAGCTGATTTGTCAGCAGGAACTCAGACTATCACTTCTGTTGTCACTCTCTACTTTGACAAGCGTTAACCAAACATTTCGGTAAAGACTTCAAGTTCAGTAAGTTCTGCATCTGCAATCTCTGTTTTTATACTTTCAACAAAGCTTGTACTTCCACATATGTAAATTGATACCCCAGCCGCCCCAAGTTTCAAAACAGCATCTTTTATGTCTGCAATATTCATTCTTCTTGGTATGAATCCACCATGATTGCTTGTAGTTAAGTTTTTCTCTCTTGTAACAAACAACTTTACGTTGTCGCAACAGCCAAGTTTTTCACTCCAAGGGATTTCCTTCATAAGCCTGAAACTTGCAAGAAAAAGTGAACTCTCTGCAACCTTTTCATCAATTGACATGAAAGGGGCAATACCAATCCCTCCTGATATAAACAAACTATTGGGTCTATTTAGAATAAAATGTTTTCCAGCTGGACCTTTGACTGCTATTGTTTCCCCTATTTTAAGTTTGTGGATAAAATCACTTAGTATTCCTCCTTTAATTTTCTCTACTGCAATTTTAAGTATGTTATCTCCAATAGCTGCACTGACTGAATAATATCTTTCGATGTTTTGGTCACCAATATGAATTTTAGCTTTGATGTATTGGCCCGGGGTGAAGGTGAATTTTTCTGGTAATTCAAGTGCTACCTCCTTAATTTTTGAGGCTATTTGAACTGTATTAACCACTTTGGCCTTTTGCCATGAACTGGATGTATTTACTTGACCCATTTTCTACACTATACTCGATTGTCGTATGGCAGCAAAAAAGAAATCAGTTGAAAGCAAAAAAGAGGTCGCCAAGTCTTCTGTTAAAAAATCCGCAAAAGCAGTCAAGTCTCCAGTGAAAAACAAAAAGTCATCAACTTCAGTTAATGTGGCCAATATGGTTGTTGAACCTAAAGTTGAGGTGTCTACCCCTGAGATGGCTGCCAAGAAAATGTCTCTTAAAACCAAAATCGCAATAGTTGCTGGCTTTTCTGCAGTTGTAGCACTTCTTTACATCAATAGAGGGCTTTTGGTTGCAGCAACTGTTAATGGTGAGCCAATTAGTAGGCTAGAGGTAGTAGGGGAGATTGAAAAGAGATTTGGTAGGCAAGCTTTGGACTCAATAATTACCGAAAAGCTAGTTTTGCAAGAGTTGAGGAGCAAAAATATGTCAGTTTCAGAAACCGAAATCCAAGATGAGATTAAAAAGATAGAGGAAAGAGTAAAAGCTAGTGGACAAGACCTAGCAACACTACTTACCTTCCAGGGGATGACTATGGAAGACCTTAGAAAGCAGATTGTAGTAGCTAAAGCAGCAGAGAAGATTCTTTCCGACAAAGTGACAGTAAGCGATCAAGAGATAGCCGAATACATCAAAAACAACGCAAGTTCACTTCCTGAGGGGATGAGTGAAGAAGATCAAAAAGCTGAAGTAAAAGACCAGCTAACACAGCAAAAACTTTCAACTGAGTTTAATACTATGGTTGAAGGACTCAGAGCAAAAGCTAAAATTAACGAGTTAGTTACTTACTAACTTTCTTCATCGGTTGCTCCCATCACTCGTCCGTAAGGATACAAAATATTTGTTTTTGGAATAATCCAGCTGAACTGATCAAAAGGAGCGCTGTCATACTTAAGTATGAAAGGGGTAACGGCAACTACCTGAGGGTGACTCCATGCTTCTGAAAACGCCTGCTTGTAGTAATCTGCAATCTTTTCTTGGTCGTTTCCATCATTTGCCCAACCTGTCTCTTTTATGTAAACCGAAATATTGTCTGACAGGTGGTACTTTCTAAGGTAGTCAAGCTCCCATTCAAACCCTCGAATGCTCATTTTTCCATTATCACTTGGAGAGCCTGAAAAACCAGGATTTGGATAACTGTGGCTTGCCCAACCATCAAAGAGAGTAAAGATTAAAGGATCATGCTCACTCATTTGGTCAAAGTAATCTTTTGAGTTCATAGTAGCTCTTCCATTCGGGGCTGCGGCATCAAATCCTGCTGGAAGAACATAGAAATCAAAGGAAGCTTTTTTCAGCTCCTCCCAGTATCTTCTTGAAAGCCGAGCGTACCCAGCTGGATCAATTACTCCACCCCATTCTTTGGCGTGGTTTGGCTCATTCCAAAGACTTACTATTCGTTTTTTGTTGGGCCATGGTAGTGAGTTTAAAAACTCAGCCCAGACAGGCGCCATTTCACTGGTTGGTCTCTCCCACATACCGCCTACTTGTTTAGTTGCAATTCTTACTATTGGAGTGAGTTTGTATTCAGAAAGTTTTTGAAATGCCTGTGTCCACCTGGCCTTGTCCATCTCATCTTCGCGTATGACAAAGGTGACATGCCCCCATTCCCTGCCATCACTGTTTACAAGGTTTGAAGCCACAGGGAATTCTGATTCAGTGAGTACATGTATCCCAAACTTATTTGAAGCATAAACATCGCCTGTAAGTATACCTAGAATAAAAACTAAGAACGCAAGAGTATGGATAGCAATAAGTTGACGAATAATAAGTTTGAACATATAGTGAAATTACTATACAATGAACAAAATGGAAGAAACAGAAGGAAGAGAACAAGAGTTTACCACAAGAAGTGGTGACCCTTTCCAGTCTGCAGCAGAAAAGATGAGAACAGGTGAGACCCTAAGTGAGACTGAAAAATTGGCCCATGAGAAGCAAATGGCAGCAGAGAGGGCACTTGCAGACATTGTTGCGAATCGGGAAGCAGAAGTCAATAAAAAAAAGATGGCAATGAATGCTTTTTCTAGTCCAGGAACTGGTTTGTCTGGTAGATTGAATCCCAAGAAGGATCAAGTCAGTGTTTGAGTGTGGTAGTTATTCTCCGAATATAGTTTTACAATCAAATGCATACCTTAAATACTTTAGCTGGAATCTCTCTCGAGCCCTACATTGACAGTCTCACCATGCAAATCCACCATGATAAGCATCATCAGGCATATGTTGATAATCTAAACAAGGCGATTGAAGGGTTTCCTGAACTGCAAAACAAAGAGGTTTGGGAACTACTTACCAACCTAGAATCAATCCCAGAAGAAATTAGACTTAAGGTAAGAAATAATGGTGGTGGACACGCAAACCACACATTCTTCTGGAAATTACTTACACCTGAGTTTGATCAAACCCCTCTTGAGAAAACCAATTCACTATTGATTAGCAATTTTGGTGACTTGGAAACTTTTAAGACAAAATTTAAAGAGGCTGCATTATCTCGCTTTGGCAGCGGCTGGGCATGGCTAGTACTTACGGATGAAAACACCCTCTCTATCAGCACAACTCCTAATCAGGACACCCCATGGATGGAGAAAAAAGATGCAATACTTGGTCTTGATGTGTGGGAGCATGCATATTACCTTAAATATCAAAATAGAAGAGCAGACTACGTTGATGCCTTTTGGCATGTACTAAATTGGAAACAGGTCGAGGAAAATCTTCAAAAAGCCAGAGGCTATCTTGGCACTAAGTAAATTTAGCCTGCATTTGTTAAACTACTGAATGCTTCTATTAATAGACAAGCCTCAGGGTATTACCAGCCACGATGTGGTGGACAGAGTCAGAAGGATTACTGGAGAAAAAAGAGTGGGTCATGCTGGAACACTAGACCCCATGGCTACAGGCCTACTGATAGTTGGAGTTGGGAGGCAGTCAACCAAACTACTTGGAGAGCTTACAACTGGAACAACCAAGGAGTACATTGCCACACTAAAGCTTGGCAGCGAAACTGACACCCTAGATGCAGAAGGCAAAGTGGTTAAATCCTGCGATGTCCCGGCTCTTACTGAGAGTCAGGTTGAAGAAGTTCTGAATAGTTTTTTGGGTGAGGGTATGCAGGTTCCACCAGCTTACTCTGCTATTAAGCTTTCAGGCAAAAAGGCTTACGAGCTTGCTCGTGATGGCCAAAAAGTGGAGATTAAAGAGCGCAAAATCACAATCCATTCAATTAAGCTTTTGCAGATGAAAAAAGATGAGATTGAATTCAAGGTGGGTGTAAGTGCGGGAACATACATTAGGTCTTTGGGTCGAGATATTTCTGCAAAGCTTGGAACATGTGGCCATCTTTCTGCTCTTCGTAGGACTAAAATAGGAGACTACTCAATTGATGACGCCAAAACACTTGAGGAGTTGAAGGAGAGTAATATAAATCTATCAAATGAGTGAGAATTTATTTTTTTCAGCATTAGTTGGAGCGGTCCAAGGCTTAACTGAGTTTTTGCCAGTCAGCTCCTCGGCCCACCTGGTTATAGTCAAAAGCCTTCTTCCGGGGTTTTCTGAAATCGGTGTTAGTTTTGATATCCTTTTGCACCTGGGAACACTTTTGGCCGTTTTGATTTACTTCAGAAGAGACATTATTTCATTTAAGCTCAAAGACATCTTTCTTCTGGGGATTGCAACAATTCCTGCGGTTGTGGTTGGACTACTTTTAAAAGATGTATTTGAGCTTTTATTCCAAAGTGTGAGATATGTTGCCTTTGAGCTGATTCTAACTGGATTTCTGTGTGTTTTAATTGACAAGCTTAGAGTTAGGTCTGGAAAAGTTGGAGTCTGGGAGGCTGTAGTTATGGGTTTGGGGCAAGCAATTGCAATCTCCCCGGGCATATCAAGGTCAGGAGCCACCATCTTTGCCGGTCTTTTGACAGGAGTGGACAGAAAACAGGTTGCCAAGTTCAGCTTTCTTATGTCTATTCCAGCAATACTTGGAGCCAACCTACTATCATATTTAGATTTACCAGATCGATCTTTGTTGCTCTCTCCAAACTACATCGCTGGCTTTTTCTCAGCTTTCATTGTTGGATACTTTTCCATAGGGATACTAATGAAACTTTTAACTTCAAAGAAATTTAAATACTTTGGTTACTACTGCTTCCTTTTGGCCGCTATCGTACTATTTTTTACAAGATAGAACTCACGATTTTTGGGGCAAATATGAAAATTCCCACAATGGCTGAAGCTATTGCAGCAACCAAAACTGCGCCAGCTGCAACATCTTTTGCCAATTTTGCTTTGGGGTGTTTTTTGGGGGAAGCCAAGTCAACAACAGCTTCAATTGCAGTATTTAAAAGCTCAAGGATAAATACAGATGCAACACAAAGAGTGATTAAAAGCCATTCTGTGGAACTAATTGAAAAAATAAAACCAAAAACAGTAACTGCAATTGTAAAACCAAGATGGACTTTCATGTTTGGCTCATTTAGTGTTGCCTCTTTAATCCCATCTATGGCGTAGCCAATACTTCTTACTACGTCTCTCTTTTTACTCATAAAATCATTATATAGATCACTGTATTATGATTGCATGGGAAGTGTTATTTGGATATTAAACTCATACGGAGTTTTTCTAGTTATTTTTCTAACTATCCTTTTTTTAGCCTACAAAAAAGACCAAACACTTCTATTTAACTGCCTAACATCATTGGCTGTAACTCTTTTGGTTACTGTTGTTCTTAAAGAGCTAGTTGATAGGCCACGTCCTTATGAGCTTTACGAGGTGGTCTCAGCCGCAGGGGCTGACTATTTGCCAAGTTTTCCAAGTGGGCATGCAGCTTTGTCATTTGCGCTGGCCACAAGTGTTGTTTTACGAAGAAGGGTCATTGGAGGAGTTCTTTTGTTTTTAGCAACCATTTTCTCCTTAGGAAGGGTGGTTGCTCTTGTTCACTACCCAACTGATATTGCTTTTGGTATGCTTGTTGGAGTGTCAGTTGCGCTGTTTGTAGATAGATATAAGGTCCAAGTCTCTCTAAAAAGAAAAAAGAGGGGTTGACATTTGGCACTCATATTAATAGACTGCTAAGACGATGACAAATTCTGTAGCTTTTGACAACTTGCCAATCCCCATTGTTCCTTTTCGTGGATCAGTTGTTTTCCCTCACACCGACACCCTAGTTTCAGTTGGTCGAGCAAAAAGCATTGCTGCCCTTGAAGCCAGCTACAAAGAAAATAGGCTAGTTGCCGTTTTTACTCAAAAAGACCCCAATCAGCAGGATCCTGAAGCTGAAGACCTATATGAAATTGGCTCACTAGTTGTAATTTCTCAAATGATGAGCACAGATGGTGATATTCACGCGATGGTCAGAGGTCAGGCAAGGGTAAAGCTTTCT
Organism: Candidatus Woesebacteria bacterium UBA925; assembly: GCA_002293705.1. Classification (GTDB taxonomy): domain Bacteria; phylum Patescibacteriota; class Microgenomatia; order UBA8517; family UBA8517; genus UBA925. Next base: position 10,786 of record DBDT01000033.1, on the reverse strand, counting down.
GAGGTGGTAGCACGAGAGCCATACCTGGTTGGTAAGGTGACCGAAATTTCAGAGATAGATATAGAAGGGGAAGAGCTTGAAGAGCTTTCCAAAAAAGCTGTAGAGCTATTTAGAAAAGCAGTTAACTTGGGTAAGCCAGTAGAAATTACTACAATTATGAGAATTCTCTCGCCTCAGACTGATCCATCGGAAGTGGTTGACTCAATTGCAGCAGTTTTGGATATTAAGGCTGAAGACAAGCAGCTACTTTTGGAGGAAGTGTCAGTTCTATCAAGACTTAGAAGAGTTGTTGATCTACTCTCTCAAGAGTTGTCAGTTTTAGATATAGAGCGTTCAATCTCAACCAAAACACAAAAGAGATTTGAAGACCAGATGAGAAAGGCCGTATTAAGAGAGCGAAAAAGAACAATCGAGCAAGAGCTTGGAGAAGAACTTGACGATGAGGATGATATAGCTGAATTGGTCGGAAAGATTAGAAAAGCCAAGATGCCTAAGCTTGTTCATGAAAAGGCGATGAAGGAGCTTAAGAAGTTGAAAAACATGAACCCTCACAACCCAGAGATGGGTTATGTAAGAAATTATCTAGAGTGGCTATGTGATGTTCCATGGAACAAAACTTCAAAGTCAGAGGTTTCATTAACCAAAGCCAGTGAAATATTGGATCAAGATCACTATGGACTAGGTAAGGCCAAAGAGAGAATTCTTGAATTTATGGCTGTTATGAAACTTAAGGATGAGAGTGAAGACAAGAAAGAGAGTCAGTACCACCCTACCATCTTGTGTTTTGTTGGTCCTCCAGGTGTGGGAAAGACATCTATCGGTAGGTCAATTGCCAAGTCTTTGGGTCGTGAATTTGTAAGAATTTCTCTTGGTGGAGTAAGGGATGAGGCTGAGCTAAGAGGGCACAGAAGAACATATATAGGAGCACTACCTGGAAGAATTATCCAAGGTATTAAAGATGCTGGTACAAAAAACCCTGTCTTTATGCTTGATGAGGTGGACAAACTTGGCATGGATTACAGAGGAGACCCATCTTCTGCACTTCTTGAAATTCTAGACCCAGAGCAGAACAAGGAGTTTGCAGACCACTACTTGGATGTCCCATTTGATTTGTCTCAAGTTATGTTTATTTGTACTGCCAATGTTTTGGAAGAAATTCCAGGCCCTCTTCGAGACAGGATGGAGGTAATAAAGTTTGCCGGATATATTGAAGATGAAAAGTTTGAGATTGCAAAAAGATATCTTTGGAAAAAGCAGATTGCAGCAAATGGCCTGTCTTCAAGGTCGGTCACAATTGCTGATGAGGCTTTGCACTTTGTCATCAAAAGATACACTAGGGAGGCGGGGGTTAGAGAGCTTGAGAGAAACCTGGCAACCATTTGTAGGAAGATTGCCAGAGAGGTGGCAGAGGGGGCGCTGGGCAACTTTGAACTTGGAGTTGATGAGGTCAAAAAATATCTTGGTGCAACCAAGTTTAGCTCTCAAATTGCAGAAAAAGCTGACGAAGTTGGAATGTCAACAGGCTTGGCGGTAACAGGTGTTGGGGGAGAGATATTATTCATCGAAGTGGCCTTGATGCCTGGAAGTGGCAGACTCACCCTAACTGGAAAGTTGGGCGATGTGATGAAGGAGTCGGCTCGTGCTGCCTTCACTTGGACCAAGTCTCATGCCCATGAGCTTGGACTATCTGAAAAGATCCTCCAAAAGACAGATGTTCATATTCACGTCCCTGAAGGTGCTACTCCTAAAGATGGACCATCTGCTGGTGTTGCAATGACAACAGCTTTGGTCTCAGCATTAACCGGAATACCAGTCAAAAGAAGTGTGGGTATGACTGGTGAGGTTACCCTGCGCGGTAGGGTACTTGAAATTGGTGGAGTGAAAGAAAAGGTGGTAGCAGGCCACAGGGCTGGACTGAAGACAATTCTCCTTCCACAAGACAACCAAAAGGACATGGAAGAGGTGCCAGAAAATGTAAAAGGTGAAATACAGTTTATGTTTTTTGAAGATGTTTCTGAGGTATTGAAAACTGCCTTGGTAAAATCCCCATTCAAAGAGGGGAAAAAGTCAAAGCAAACTGAATATCTTGCTTTGGCATGAAATTACCGGCCGTGTGGCCGGTAATCTTAGATATCGTCACCGCTAGCAGTCCAGGAGGGTGTAGCCGTCCCACACCTCAACTGTCAAATCGCTAACAGTAATCGGATTTATCACCGAAAAACTAACTTCGGCCTCTTGAGTTGGCGAATCGTACTCAAAGAAGAATGTGTTATCCAGGTACACATCTTCCGTTACTCTTGCATTGTCCGCCGATAATACCTCTAGTATGGGACCCGACCTTGTTCTGTAAGCCCCTGTATCTATGCCCTTTGCATCCCTACTGACTACGTATTGGTATTGTTCCTGAGTGGTGATGCCAGGCGGTATTGGTGCAGCGATGAGACGAGTCATCTGAAGCCTGACTTCATCTCTCCACTCTTTCGGTTGACCAGGTGTGTATGTGATGTAATTAGATACAACAGCCATGACTCTTCTTCTTGCGCGATCGCTTACCAAAAAAGAAGAAGAATCTTGCGGCATGTGTCTTATGTAAAGTGCATCAAACGATGCACCAGTGGCAGTAACCACAATACCTATGGAACTGATTGTGTCTGTGTCCATCGCACTGTTTGTGGCTGTGTTGATATCGATTACACATTCAACACCTGAATTAACCCAGCTAAAGCCTGAAAAAAACACCGCAGAAATCACCATGATTGCTAAAACGAACCTCATTGGTCACCTACCCTTTAATACAAGAAAAGACAATACAATAATTATATTTTATTACTATAAGATAGTCAATGTTATGTAATAATGATTTATGGACTTTAACACCTACCAAAAAGAAAGCAGAAAAACAGCAATTTACCCAAAAATAGGCCATGAGATTGTGTACCCTGCCCTTGGATTGGCTGGCGAGAGTGGTGAGGTTGTTGAAAAGATTAAAAAACTATTTAGAAACGATAACGGAGTGATTGGTGATGAGGCTAAGGTGGAGCTTGCCAAGGAGCTTGGTGATGTAATTTGGTATGTGTCACAAATTGCAACTGAGCTTGGAATAAGCATGGAAGAAGTTGTTCAGATGAATTTAGAGAAGCTAAAAAAGAGAATGTCTGAGGGTAAAATTGCAAGCACTGGTGACAATAGATAGCTGTTGCCCATAGCTGTGATTGACAAGCTAGTGAGTTGAGTACATATAATGAATACATGAAGTTAAAGTCTGCTGTCTTTTTGACATTTTTTACAACGTTTATTTTCCTCTCAGCACTGCTTCCTGTAGATTCAAGAGCCGCCACAATAACTGGCATCAGGACTGCTCCAACACAGGTTGGTCTTTATGAAAAATATGAAGTTAAATTTGACGTATCAACTTCTGCTAAAAATTTGTTCTTTGAATACTCAACTTCTACCCCACAAGGAGTAGGTTCAAGAACTGGAATAACTGTGGAAGGTGAGATCCGCTCTCCAAGTGGAAGGGTCGCCACACACCCAGCCTTTTATATGACAGAGGCTGAAAGGTTTGTTTCAGGTACTACCCACAGGTTTCAGCAAAAGAGTGAATCATATTGGGCATTAAGATTTTCACCCCAAGAGCTGGGACAACACACTATTGTCTTAAAGGCAACCGATGCCGATGGTTCATCAACATATTCAGTGGGTACAGTGAATGTGGTTTCTTCTTCAAATCCAGGATTTGTTAAGGTTAGCCAATCTGACAGCAGGTATTTTGAGTTCTCAAACAGGTCACTATTTTGGCCAATAGGGCCTGCTTGGCTAGATAACAAAGGAAAATCCACCAATCCAGCAGCTACTGATATCAGTTACGCACAATATGTTGGAACAGGTGTAAATTTTGACAGACCATGGATGGCAGGTTGGGGAGCATACTCGGGAAACTGGGCAAGGTGGATATCTTCTGCTGAGAGACTTGGAAATGAAGGGTTTAGTACAAGGTTTGATACTCAAAATGTTTACCCTGGATCTGAGATGTCATACCCACTTTGGTATAACGGCAACCCAGACAGTAACGCTTCAGATGACAATATTCAAAACGGATTCAGGATGTGGGTAAGCGGCTTTTCAAATGGACCAGGACAAGCTCAGCTAAAAGCCAACACTTGTTATCAGATTAAGCTCGTCTACAAAACTGTAAATGTGACAGGTCCTAGAAATTCAAGTAGTCCTTATGGGCTAACTGTTAGACATCATGCCTGGATTAATGGTTCAACCCCCAATGCAATTGACACCGACCTAAGAAGATATCCACAGCTTACCCCTCACTTTACTGGAAGCAATGAGTGGACAACCTACCAAACTGTTAGAAGAACCACTTCAGCTGACAGCGACTTTAGCATCTATCTTGATAACGTAACCGGTGGCCAAGCTTACATTAATGAATTTTCTGTTCGAGAAGTGGTTAACCCAACCAATGTTTCAACTTGTCCAACATCTGGTTATACCTTGGGTGGGGAGCTGATCAGAAATTCAAAGTCAGACATCCACACATATGTTGAGCAAACAGCTGCTGCAGCATTTGACTGGCTACTAGATGATGCAAAAAGAGGTGGGGTTTATTTGAAGTTTGTGGTTCATGACAAAAATGACCCAATCTTTAATAGGCTTTACAGGAACGGCTCATGGACGAGTAACTGGCAAACCTTGGGCGATGGCTACTTCCAGCCATTCTCAACAAAAGCAGGATGGCTTAGGAGACAGTGGTATAGATATGTTGTGGCAAGGTGGGGCTATTCAACCAATGTTCACTCATTCGAACTTGTAAATGAAGGACCTCCAAATGAAGATCCGGCCAATTCTGGAAGCTCACCCCACTGGGCTGCAGCTCAAGAGTTTGCCTCATACATTGATTCAATTGATTATCACAGACACTTGGCAACCACTTCATTTTGGTGCTGCTGGAGGCCTAGATTTTGGTCGGGCAGTTCTTTTGGGAACATTGACTATGCTGATCTACATGAATATTCAGGCAATTCTTCTCTAAACGAGCTTGGCTCGTTTACCTACCTAACTGATGTTGCCGAGGGCATGTCTCGTCTTGCAAACATGTTTAGAACACAACCTGCAAACAAGCCAGTGGTCATTGCTGAGTTGGGTCTATCTGAGATGCCTAATTGGTGGGGACCATCAATGCAAGCAGGTCTAAATTCAAACAATCCAGGCATTTGGTACAGGCATATTATTTGGAGCGGTATTGGCTCTGGATCATTCTCTGCACCAAACTATTGGTTTACAGATCACGTTAGATTTATCAACAGGGAACAAATTGCCACAGTGTTTTGGAACTTTGTTAAAAACCTAGATGTAAATCGAGGTGGTTATGTGGATTTGGCGGCAAATGTAAGTAACTCAAATCTAAGAGTTGTTGGACAGAAAAACACCTCAAGGGGTATTGCCTATTTCTGGGCTCAAAACAGATCTTATGGTTGGGCTAATACAAACCCAGCAGCTGTAACATCTACAGTTACTGTCAGTGGTCTTCCAGCTTCTACTGACTTTAATCTACAAAGATACGACACAAGTACAGGGGCCTCTACAACTCAAACTGTGAGGTCATCTCAATCAGGATCAGTAGACGTAACCATCACCTCTTTGGTCGGCGATGTTGCTTACAAAATCACACCACAATCGGTTATTGGAATTCCATCGACCACTCCTAGTGCTACTCCAGTTCCAACTGTAAATCCAACACCTACCGCAACTCCTGTTGCAACTGTTACTCCTACCCAAACTCCAGTAGTGCATGGGAATGGTGATGCAAATCAAGATGGACTAGTTAACCAGCAAGACCTGCGAACAATATTGTCATCAATGTCCGTTGCCACCACCTCAGCACTTGATCAATACAAAGATGGGGTGGTTAACGCTCTTGACTTTGCTTACGTTTCAAACATCTTAACAACCGCTCAAACCTCAACCCCTAGCCCAACAGTTGTGCCTACACCAGTATCCACACCAACACCAACTATTGCAGCCACACCTACCCCTACCACCACTATAAATCCAATCCCCTCGCCTACTGTGTCGCCAACACCTACTACTCCAATCACTTCAGTCTCTGGTGAATGGAGTCAGCATGGATTTAATGCCCAAAGAACATCTTACTCACCACAAGAAGTGGCCCATCCATGGAGATGGATGTGGAGTTGGAATGGTCCTGATGCATCTGGTAGGCCAGTGTCTGGTAAGACTGTTCTACCAAGAAATGTTCAACCCGTAACTGGTGGTGGAAGGGTGTATGTTGCGGCTGGAACAAGAGGAGTGTTCGCCTTGGATGAAAATACTGGTAGCCAGATCTGGCAATCAAATCCTGGTGGAAGTATGAACTCAACAGTTGCGTATGACTCAACCACAAACTCAGTGTTTAGCTATTCAACCAATGGAACACTGTACAAGCTAAACGCAGCAACTGGTGCAAGTTTGGGTCAATATCAGTCATCCGCAACAAGCACACTACCGCTGCCACCATTAGTGTTATCAGACAGGGTAGTGTTTGTGTCTGGTAATCAAGCTATTGCTCTAAACAAGTCAACTATGCAAGTTTTGTGGACTTATGATGCAGGTAGCACCATACACACACCTCCTTCTTACTCTCAGGTTAGAAATTTGGTTATTGTTGCAAGCTCTGATCTAAACGTTCATGGAATCAATAATTCAAACGCTGCGCGAGTTTGGAGATCAAGAGTTGCCTCTGATGGAGCATATGCTGAGGTTCAGTATGGCTGGCCAGTGGTGTCTGATGCTAACAACTTAGTTCTTATCAAGGTTAGAAGAGACTGGAACACTCTTTGGACTTGGAGTCCTTGGCCAACAACAAATGCTGCAATTCTATCTAATTTGCAGTCTCAGCCAAACCAGCAAGCTTTGTATGCACTAAGCCTGACAGATGGATCAATTCCATTTATCACCAACGTGGGTCACGGTGGATATGGTGACAACAACTACATGCCAATGGGTCCACAGCCTGCGATAAAGAGATTGGCAAACGGACAAGAGGTTGCCTATACAGTAATTAGAGGTAAGACTGGAGTCGATGGAAGGTGGGACAGTAACTTTGGGGAACTTATCTTGAACAACAATACAGTTCCAGGTTATCAAGCAGGCTTTGTGCGCTGGATTAGTGATCCTAATAATCCTCCATTTGTTACCGACGAACAACCAAATGTGTCTGTAATGGGTAACTATGTTCTAGGTGGTCACTGGATGATCGGATATGCACTAAGAATCAATGACAGGTCTGACTCAAGAGGTGCGTACACAAATCCTATTACAACAACAGTGGCTCCATACATTGTGGCATCGGCCTCAAATGTTCCACTTTCAACTAGTCATTATTCTGGATCAACTCTAACCAATGATGGTGATGCTAGAGATATTACTTACGGTTTTTACATTTACTACAACCAACCAAGAATCTACGATTCCTATTGGAGTGGATACGCCTCATATGTGGCAAGCAACAATAAGTTGTATTTCAGGAGTTCCGATGGTGCAATCATAGCCTTCAGCTCAGGATCGCCGACAGCTGACAGTCAAGTTGTCTCAACTGTGGCATCTTCCACCGATTCTGATCCTTTCGAGAGTCAAGCGGTAGTTGTGTCTCCGCAGCTGGCCAGACACTACCAGGGTAAGTTGATATCAACAACAATGACCGTTGCGTATGCTCACAACAATGGAAAGCAGTTAGTGCTTTCAGTTAATGATCCGCACGTTGATTACTTTAAGGTAATAATTCCATCAACTGTAATTGATCAATTTGAAGAAAACCCATTGCACCAGTATGGAGTTGGGTCAACAATTACAGTAAGTGGTGTTGTAGATATGTACCAAGGAGATCCAGCTGTTATCATTAATTCGCCAAGCCAGATAATGCAAAAATGAGAAAAAATAGACTATTTCATCACAAAAAAACTAGGTTAATTTTGATACTACCTACTGTGCTACTTTTGGCTGCATTGGTTGTGGCAATTGGTCAGATACGAACTCTTATCAACTCAAGAGCTGCAAACGGTATTTCTCTTGTCCCTCCAAGCACAATTTCGGCAAGAGTTGGGGAACAGTTCACTTATTCACTCAGTGTCACAAATCAGCGTGCCTTAAACTTGCGTTCGGTAGACCTTGCCATCAGATTCCCACAAAATGCTCTCCGGCTTATTAGCATTCAGCCAAACACAAACTCAAATATGAAATCCTTTATGCCATTTTTACCTTCTGGTGGATTTGATTCTGTTAATGTTGTTAATTCTGCAAACACTAATGGTTTAATCAGTATGTCGGCTGCCACCTTTGACTTGTCTTCAAATACACTAACCCCCGCACAAACAAGTTCTACTGTGTTGGTCAATTTAGTTTTCTCGCCGTTAACAGCTGGAACTCACACCATTTCCTTTGATACCAATAAAACTGTTGCAGCAGTTTCTGGTGCAACTCAGTCAAATTTATTGGCTCAAAGCGATATGCCATCAACAACAGTCAATGTCACTCAAGTTGTAGCAACAGCAAGCCCAACACCTGCTCCTACTGCAACTGTTGCTCCAACACAAACACCTATTGCAACTAGAACACCATCCTCAACAATCTCAGCAACACCAACTGTTACCCCTTCTGCTACCCCTGCTCCAACCCAGATACCTGGCTCAGCATTGTTTGATGGCTCATTTGAAACTGGTGGGCTAACTTCATTTGTCATTTCTGGAGCCAAGATTTCTAACACGGCGTTTTATGCTGGTACAAATGGGGTGATACTTACAAATAACAACTCATATGTAGGAAGACAGATCAACACTTTGTTGAAAGCTGGTGTGCAATACGAAATATCTGCTTACGTTAAGGTGGTTAGGGAAGGAAGAAGTTGGGGTGCACCAAGACTAACTTGCTCATTCTTCCAAGATCTTGGTTCTTCAAACTGTGGTTTGGCAAATGCTAAAGATCTAAGATCATCAGGATGGCAAAAGCTAACCTTTACAAAGACCTTTACAGCTTCTGAGATATCAAGAAATATATTTATTGGAGTCAAGAACTTTGGTTTCCCTGGAACAGCTCACGTAGATAATCTTACGATTGTTCTTAAATAATTACCCTCCAAGAGCAAATCGTCTTTGTAGTCCATTAAATTCACCTGGCACATTTTCCTGCGCCAGGTGACATCTTGTGATATGGCTTAATCACTGATTAAGTTCAACGATTGATTGAACTTCCAGATTATTGCCTTTGAATCCAAATTCATCCCAAAACTGCATTGGCCACACTTGTGCAACCAAAGATGGGTGAATACTTGACCCTTCAATCCAGATAACCAATAGCTCGTCTGCTTCAAGACTGAATGATTCAGTCGTGGAGCCGTCTGAGACTGTCAGGTCAATTTGATTGCTTGTTGCTAAGGCTAACCATTCCGCTGTAGTATCCCTTGCCACTATTACGCCAAGTATTTGTCCGAAGTGGACAAGTGACACTCTTTCAAATGCGACCCTGATCTCCTGGTTTTTGTTGGAGATCGTAACAGCTTCCCTGAACCAGAAAGTTTCAGTGGATGTATATTTAACCATTGGGCCAATGAACGCTGTAACCGTTTCAGGGGCCACTGATGGTTCAGCTCCACCCGTCTTGGTGTCTGTGTAAGGGGCACTAGAAACAGCGAGGAGGGTCAAAACTAAGACAGACATTAAAATCCTCAATGATACTCTCCCTTTACATAAAGATGCCAAGAATAGCCCCAGTGGTAATAGGCACTGCAAGTAACCAAACTTGCAGTAGCAAGGTAGGATATAGCTGCTCCTGTTTGCCGTGCTTACCCTCAACCCTCTTTTTGATTGAAAGCACCACGATGGCAAAAACAACCAGTAAAATTAGTAGGCAAGTAGATCCAGCCACCGGCTCAATCGATTGATTGTAGGGAATAATCGAGCCCCACAATAGGCCAAAAGAAAAAGATATTACCATTACAACAAATCTGATCATGAGTCTTATGGCCACTAATATCATGGGTCCTCCCTCAAGCTAATTGACTTATAGTTATTGTATCACATTAATGATAGGTGTTATTATGTTTTATGGGTGAAGAAGAACAAGTCAACTCGGATCAGGTTGAATCAAAAAGACTCTCCTTTGTAGACATTAGGCCCTACCATGTATCCTCAACTCTTGGCAGGATTGCTGATTTTCAGATCGATAACCCAGACTCAATTATTAGTGTTGCGCTACTTAAAGCAGAGCCAAAAGGCGTCGAAGACATTAATTCAACAATTGGGTTGACAGTAGATGGGGTGAACGCAAAAGTCTACGGTCTTTTAAGATCGCAAGTCCCAAGAGTGTTTTCAGATGAGCAGATTGGAGCAGTAGAAGAAAGTTTTAAAGGGCAAGAGGGTATTGAAACAAGAGTTGAGAGGGTCTCAGGTGACTCGGGTCGCGGTCTTATGTTGTCAATCAAAGACTCTTTGGGTGGAGTTAGGAGTTATGCTCTTAATTTTGGTAAAGAGGGGCAAGAAGTTGGAGGCATCTCTGTCTCTGCTGGTTTGGATGGAGCATGGGGGGTGGATTTTACCAATAAAGTAGCAGATGGTGAGGTTTTTAAGGCCATCGTCGACACAGCCCCAGTATTAGATGTTATTGCAAGCGCCTTGGAAGGAGCAGAGCCCAAAAGCAATGGTAGGCATGACTTGCGCAGCTGGGTCAACCTTGTGTCGGGTAGAGAAGGCAATCACGCATCTGCACTAGTCTCTTATACACATCT
>DBDT01000022.1 GCA_002293705.1 Candidatus Woesebacteria bacterium UBA925 | reverse complement strand
GATTCCTTCTGAGCCGTCTTTTCTGATTTTCTTTTGGTTGCCGCCATATTAGTTATTTTATCAAATCTATTTATCTGTGGGGTTGTTACTTATTCTTCTCGTTTCTAATAAACATGTAAGTACCAATCACTACAAAGATTGTTGAGTAAATTGCAATAACTGCCAGTGTAACTGGTAGTGGGAATAACACAACTTTGTCATATGCGCTGTCTCCCAAGAAAAAGATGGCACGCATCAGATCAACCGCATAGGTCATGGGAACAATTCTTGAAAGTACTTCTAAAACAAGTGGTAGTTCCTTGATGGGGGCAAAGACACCAGCTAAGAAGAACTGTGGGAATATTAGGAAGGGAAAAATCTGGTTAGCTGCTCTTTGGCTTGTGAGGTTACTCATAACTATTACTCCAAAAGCTCCACCAAAAAGGCAGACAATTATGAAAAATGGAATAAGTGAGATTATTTGAAAAATAGTCATTGGTACTCCCAGGATGAGTCCGAATATGACAATTCCTACAAGCTGAAGCATGGCAACAAGAGTCTCTCCGATTATCTTTCCAATAATAATGCTATAGCGACTAATTGGTGAGATGAATATCTCACGACTAAAATCGTTCTCTCGATCTTCAATTAGAGAAATAATTCCACTTGCAGTAGATTGAAACAGTGTCTGCCCTAATACTCCAGCAAAGATAAAGGCTAGAAAGTTGTATCCCGCCTCGTCAGCTAGATTGCTTTGAAGGCTTCCCCCAAGTACTCCTATGAAGACTAATGGGAATATGAGTGTTGCAATTATTCTTGTTCTGTCACGGAAAAGCTTGATTACGTCTCTTTGGGCGATGGTTGCAATTGCTGCTATCTCACGCATGGTTGTTTTCTCTCCTTTCTCCGACTAGGGCTATATATGCCTCCTCTAGTGTTGGGTTTTCAATGTCAATTAGGCTTAACTTTGCATCAATGCTTGAGATTAGCGTCTGCATGCTTGATTGGTCAGCAGTTATCTTAAATGGTCCTTCCCCTTCAAAATCAATCTTTTTCACTTTCAATTCTTTTTCAAGATTAGTTCTGTCTTTGGAATCTAAAATTAACTTGGTACCTCCAAGTTTCTTTTTTAGGCTAGTTGGGGATCCTAAAAATTGAACCTTTCCGTGATTAATTACACACACCCTGTCTGCCCCCTCACTTTCATCAAGATAGTGGGTGGTTAGAAAAACAGTTGTTCCATGTTTGTCGCGAACAAGCTTCAGGTATTCCCAAAGATTTTTACGAGCTAGTGGATCAAGACCACTAGTAGGCTCATCTAAAAATAGAATCTCAGGCTCATGCATCAGAGAGCGCACAATCTCAAGTTTTCTCTTCATCCCTCCTGAAAAGCTTTTAACGGGAGAAAATAGTGAGTCTGATATACCCACAACCTCAGACAATTCTTTGACTCTGTTTTTATAATCATCAGGCATTGATCTGAAGCTTGGCCTATATGGGTACATTCCATACAAAATAGCGTGGAACCTTACATTTTCCTCAGCTGATAGATTTAGGTCCAAGCTTGGGTTTTGAAAAATTATTCCCACTTTGTTTCTAATGTTTGAAGATTTTTTGTCTATGTCAAAGCCAGCCACCTTTACAGTTCCAGAAGTTTTGCCCAATGTGGTGGTCAAAATAGAAATTGTTGTGGTCTTGCCTGCTCCATTTGGTCCCAAGAGAGAGAAGAACTCACCTCTTTCAACACTAAAGCTAACTCCGTCAACTGCATTAACTTCTGCTTTTTTGTATCTTTTAATCAAATCTTTAACAATGATTACATCTTTTTTCATCAGTAAGTATTGTACACGAACAAGCTAGGGGAGTGGTGGGTTTTAAATGGTAAGTCCAATTCTTATTTCGTTCTTGAAATATTTACTATTAGTGTTAACATCAATCGTCAGCATTTAGTAGAAAGGAACACCAATATGGGTCCGAGTGAACGTCCGGGTTCGGGTGGTGGTACCACTAAGCCTCCGGCTCCACCACCAAAACCTCCGAGTCCGCCTAAGTAGTTGACTGTTCTTCCTGCAAGTATGCCTTGCAGGAAGAACTACACAAATACAAACATGCTTTCAAGTCAGATTGCTGAATTAACTAATAATTATCTTCAGTTATGCAAATCACTACACAATAAACTAGAGGGCGGCAACTTGTATGACAAAAATGGAAAGCTGCTGATAAGTGAAAAAGAGGCTGAAAAATTGTTGGAGACTTTCTCAAAACTTGTCTTCACCAGAAATAAACTGGCTACAGAAAATGGTTACAATAACTTTTTTGAATACATTGCAGATTGGGATGGTGTTGATAAGGGTCTGTTGAAGGAATTTTTAAACCCTCCTACAAGTACTCACTTTTTGAATAAATTCAAAACAATTGCTGGGTCTGTTGAAGTAAAAGTTGGTTTAAACAAAAACTACACACCTAATCACACCTTTAACTTTTCAGGCAGTAGGAATGGTATTGTGGAGATGGTAGAACATTACTACTTAAACCATAGGTCTATCAGCCCGAGTATAATCAAGAGAATAAAAATTGTAAGAGATGAAACCGCCCCTTACTTCAGTTCATCTGTAGATGACGAGATTGCTATCGTCACAGTTATTGGTGAAGAAACTACAAATACATTTGCTATAAACCTTTGTCATGAGTATTCTCACGCTGTCTTCCAATTGGAATTGCTAGACAGTGGAATCTCCTCCTCAGGCGTTAAGATGTATGAACAAGAAAAAGTGGCTATTAATGATGAGTTTGCATTCCAGAATCTATACTTTGATCGTACGGGAAAGACTTTTTACACTCTAAACATGTTTGACAGGTTTATTTCAACTTTTTTCGAAAAAGAAGTATACTCATTTCCGGTTAAAATAAGTGATGACTTGGCAGTCTCATTGGGGCAAATCTATTCAAAAGTAAGGAAAAAATTTTTACCTGGATTAAGTGAAAAAGATAACCTTACATTTTTGTTTGATAGCTTTCTTGTGACAATGCCTTGCTATTACACAAACTACTCTGTTTTGTATTTTGAGAAGCTATTTGCAGACTAAGCTTTCTGGTCGAGAAGCTATCTATAGGAGGAATTATGCCTGAACGTCTAGCAAGATTTGAATGGCTGGAGGCTTTAAATCTAAATCAGATTGTGTCAAAAATACAAGTTGAGGGTTATGGAGTTGTATTCATTCATTCAACCACCATCTTGGCCCCGATGTTCCCTGGTTCTGTTGCTGGTCGTATGGTTGATGAATTTAGCTTTTTAACCCGGTGGCAGAATGGCATAATGGCAGCCTCATTTGAGATACATGGTTGGCTGATCGGCTCCTGCACAGATAGTGGGGTAAGCCCAATGCAAGTGTTGTATGCAACAATACCAATACCTGGTAGTCAGGATTTGGTGTACTGGGGCCAGATAACTGTCTTGAAAGGTGGATTGCCTGACCGCTTGGTTGAGGAGATCGCACTGGCAACTCCCATGAAAATTCACAAGCCTGACAAGCGGACTTAGACTTATTACTGCCTGAAGTAGTGATTTTAACCAATCACACAACTTTGGGCAGTAAAAAAACAAACAAAACTCTGGTAGAATGCACCCTGAAGGATTAAAGTCTTAATTTATGAAATTTCTCTCCAAGCTACTTGATACAAACGCCAAAGAAATAAAAAAGTTAGAAAAAATAGTTGCTGAGGTTAACACTCACTCCAAGATGGCTGAAAAACTCAAAGACTCAGATTTTCCTAAAAAAACTAAAGAATTCAAAGAAAGAATTGAAAAAGGTGAAAAATTGGAACAAATTTTGCCTGAGGCATTTGCTGTTGCCAGGGAAGCTAGCTACAGGGCAATTGGTCTAAAACACTACGATGTTCAGCTGATGGCCTCGGCAGCACTATTTATGGGTAACGTCTCTGAGCAAAAAACCGGTGAGGGTAAGACAATCTCAGCTGTACCAGCGCTATACCTACGAGCCTTGGCAGGTAAAGGGGCACACCTTGTAACAGTTAATGACTACTTGGCTCGTCGTGATGCTGGGTGGAATGCACCCACTTTTCATTTGTTGGGTCTAAGTTTGGGGGTAATTGCCACACAGATGAAAAGTTATGTGTATGACCCTGAGTTTACCGACAGCAGCCATGGTGACGAGAGGCTTGCTCACTTAAAACCTGTCGACAGGAAAGAAGCATATAAAGCTGATGTTACCTATGGAACCAATAATGAGTTTGGCTTCGACTATTTGCGTGACAATATGGTCAACAGCTTGGACCAGATGGTTCAAAGGGGTCATTATTTTGCAATAGTTGACGAGGTTGACTCTGTTTTAATAGATGAGGCGAGAACCCCGCTTATAATTTCGGCTCCTGATACTGAGCCAACTGACAAGTACTATCGATTTGCCAAACTTATTCAATCACTTAATGTAGAAACCGACTTTACTATTGATGAGAAAAGCAAAAGCGCATCTTTGACAGAGCATGGTGTGGGAAAGATTGAAAAAATGCTTGGGGTAACAAACTTATATGAGCATGATTTTGACTCCATTCATCACATTGAAAACGCACTAAGGGCAAGATCGCTATATCTTCGAGACAGGGAGTATGTGGTTAAAGATGGCGAAGTGATAATAGTTGACGAGTTTACAGGAAGACTCATGCCAGGAAGAAGATGGAGTGATGGTCTGCATCAAGCAGTTGAAGCAAAAGAGGGAGTTTCCATTCAACAAGAAAGTAAAACCTTAGCCACTATTTCTTACCAGAATTACTTCAGAATGTATGAAGTGCTTTCGGGTATGACAGGTACTGCGGCCACTGAATCTGCTGAGTTTAAAAAGATCTACAAAATAAATGTTATTGTCATCCCCACACACAAGAAAAACATCAGAGAGGATATGGGGGACATTGTCTACAAAACATTCTCGGCAAAATACACAGCTATAGCTGACGAAATTGAAAAGAGACACAAAACTGGACAACCAGTTTTGGTTGGAACCACATCAATTGAGAAAAACGAGCTTTTAGGAAAGCTTCTTAGTAAGCGCAAAATTCCACACAATTTATTGAACGCAAAAAACCATGAGCAGGAAGCAATGATTATTGCTGATGCTGGAAAGCCAGGTGCTGTAACTGTTGCAACCAACATGGCTGGTCGTGGTGTTGACATTATCCTGGGAGGAGCCGCTCCCGAGCGAAAGTCTGGGGAGAGTGTTGAGAAGTTTAAAGAAAGCAAGTCATATAAGCTGTGGCAAAAAGCCCATGATCAGGTTGCAGTGCTTGGTGGTCTTCATGTGATTGGAAGTGAAAGGCACGAAAGCAGAAGAATAGATAATCAGTTAAGAGGTCGTGCTGGTAGGCAAGGAGACCCTGGGTCTACTCGCTTCTATTTGTCCCTTGAAGATGATTTGATGAGGATTTTCGGTGGTGAAAACATGAAGAATATGATGGATAGATTAAGGCTTCCTGATGATCAGCCAATTGAAAATGGTCTTATAAGTCGTGCAATTGAACAATCGCAGGTTAAAGTAGAAGGCTTCCATTTTGATTCAAGAAAGAACGTTGTGGAGTATGACGATGTTGCCAATCAGCAAAGAGAGATAATCTATGGCTTAAGAAGAAGAATTTTGGGTGGGGAAAATATGAAAGAGGAAATACTTCGTAAGTTGGACACCAAAATCGAAGGAACAATTGCCACTGTCTGGCCAGAGTATGGGGAGAAGCCTGATTACAGTCGGATTGGCATAGAGATGTCTGAAATGCTTCCAATGGACGACACCTCCAGGCAGTCAATGGTGACCCACCTTGAGAAAATAGATGACAAGGTGAAGCTACAGGAGGAGTTGAAAAAGATTGTTCGCCAAGCATATGAGTCTAGAGAGGCTCAAGTTGGCGATGCGGTCGCTCGTGACATAGAAAGATTTGTGTATCTTGGGGCGATTGATAGGGCTTGGATGGATCACATTGATCAGATTGACCACTTAAGAGACGCAGTAAGGTTAAGAGGTTACGGACAAAGAGATCCTTTGGTTGAATTTAAAAATGAAGCCTTTGAACTGTTTGAGACTATGATTGTGAGAATTGATAATGAGCTTGTAACAAGAATATTTAGAGTTGGGGTAATGGAGGCTCCAGCCAATGTGGTTCCACTAGATCTTGCAAGAACCAATGAAGACACCAAAGACGGAACTGGTCTGTTGGGTACATCAAAGGATGAGATGGACTCAGGAGCTAAAGCTTTCTCAAAAGATTCTACGAGCAAAAACAAGATTGGTAGAAATGATCCATGTTGGTGTGGAAGTGGCAAAAAGTGGAAGCATTGTCACTATCCCAACTGAAACATAAGCCTAAATCAAATCTATTGCGCTCTCGTAATGCTTGAGTTTGATAATCTTCAGAGAATACAATAAACAAAGTTTCTTATGAAGAAAGTTTTCTCTGTATTTTTTTTCTTCTTTTTTTTATTTCACCATGCCCTTGCTCCTTTAGTGTATGCGGGTTTAACAGAATGGACTGCTCTCACACCAGGTGATGACACTGGAATTAAGTTTGGAGCAACAAATGTAATAGGAATAGCCTATGGAAATAACATGTTTGTTGCAGGGGGTAGTAGTGGTAAGGCATCTTATTCAACAGATGGAATCAACTGGACTGCTCTAGCTCCAGGTGATGACACTGGGATTAAGTTTGGTACAACAAATGTTAGAGAGATAGTGCGCGGAAACAACATTTTTGTTGCTGTGGGTAACAGTGGTAGGTCCTCTTATTCATATCCTGCTTCCACACCATCTTCTAATTCGCAACCAAGTAATAATAGTTCTATTATTGATTCATTAATATGTCAAAAACCTGCACCTACAAGTTATCCAGACCTGTTTCAAATAAATGTTGCAAGCACTCAAGCAACTTTGTACTTTGCACCAGTTAGTACTGCTAACAATTATTTTATTTCGTTCGGAGAGGATAAAAACACTGAGGCTCATGGTGCCTTGTATGAATCAGGGGTCTCAACTGGAGTTCTTGCTTATACTGTATATCATCTACAACCAAATACTACCTACTCGTTCAAGGTTAGGGGAGGCAATGGTTGCATGCCTGGATACTGGGGAAACACAATGCAGATTAAAACAACTAGTAGGGCGGCAGATACTAGAGTTTTTTACAAAAACATAGTTAGAAAATTTATTTCAAGTTTTCCCCTACAGCCTTCAAACACAAATGTTGATAGTTTGCAGGATGTTGAGTTAAATACAGCTTCCTGTGAGCATGTGGTTTTGCTAGGTGATTCTTTGTGGAGCATATCGTACGCAGAGTATGGGACGGGGACAAAATACAGGCAAATCATGGAGGAAAATGGGCTTCAGGAAACTAGGATTCGTGTTGGCCAAGTATTGAGGGTGGGGTGTTGATTGCTTATCCGCACCCTGTTTAAATTAAATTTTGTGCAATATCACTACACAAAAACATTTTAAAAAGTAAGATTTTTTAAACCATCAAAAAACCCGCAGAGCAGGATTGCCACAAGCGGGTTTTTTGGGAAATAACCGGTTATTTCTTCTTAGCGGTCTTTCTCTTTACTGTCTTTTTAGCACTCTTAACTTTTTTAACAGCTTTCTTTACTACTTTTTTCTTAGCTGCTGATTTTTTAGTTGCCTTTTTTGCTGCCATTTTAAGCTCACCTCCTACATCAGGCTACGAAAATAAATGCAAACAATCAAGTAAAATATTGCCCGAATTATTGGCAAAATATGTTAGTTTTACGCGTGAAAAGTAGATATTGATAAATAGCTTTTTTCCCGTGAGTTGGCGCTTTTTGGCCTCTTTGGTAGTGATCAAAAAATACCAATAAATGGCTGTTTTTCCCAAAAATAGCCTACAAAAGTGTATACTCACTAAATGAGCACTTACGAAGAAATATTGAAAAAAGACCCGAAAATGGGGGAATTAGTTGATATCTTGGGTCCTCTGGAAAAGCCAAAAATGACCTCTGATTTGTTGAAGGATGTGCTTGAAACAATAGTTTCGCAACAGCT
Organism: Candidatus Woesebacteria bacterium UBA925; assembly: GCA_002293705.1. Classification (GTDB taxonomy): domain Bacteria; phylum Patescibacteriota; class Microgenomatia; order UBA8517; family UBA8517; genus UBA925. Next base: position 1,996 of record DBDT01000022.1, on the reverse strand, counting down.
GTCAGTTAAAGCTGCAAGTACAATTTGGAGCAGGTTTGAAAAGCTTGTAGGCTCAGTAGTTCCAGGAAACCCAATCCTTTTTGATGCTGGAGCGCTTAGAAGTGTTGGTGTGTCGCTCCAAAAGTCAAAGTATATCGCTGATACATGCTCGCATTTTGCAAGTGGAGAGATTGACCAATCTCATCTTGCTTCTCTTTCAGATGAAGAGGTGATATCAAAACTAACAAAGATAAAGGGGATAGGAAGGTGGTCTTCAGAAATGATCTTGATGTTTAGTCTTGGTAGGGAAGATGTGTTCTCTCTTGGTGACTTGGGTCTAAAAACTGCTGTATCTAGGTTATATGGAGTTGAAAGGGATGATCTTGTGGCAATTGAGAAGATTTCAAGAGCTTGGAGCCCATTTAGGTCATATGCAAGCAGATATTTGTGGAAAAGCTTAGACAACGAGCCTAAAATTAAACCATGACATTTGAAGAAGTTATAAGAATGGGTGAGTATGACCCAAATTATTTAGATAAATTTGATGAGTGGATGGGTTTGACTTCATACCAGAAACTCCAATATACAAAACAAGCCATGGATATACGTAGACAAAATCTTACTCTGCGGCTTGCTGAAATGTATAACGTTCTTAATTTTTCTGAAAAACCAGAAATACAGTCAACATTAGACAAGATTCATCAGGGGTTGAGCAAATTGAATTGGACGAAGAAAGGTTGTATGGAAAGTATGCTTCTGAAATATGGAGAAGTGTCGGGTTTTTCTACGTCGCCGTGAAACCTCACATTTTATTTGTTTGTGGGAGGAACAAGCGTAGAAGTCCAACTGCAGTCAATGTGTATAGAAACGATCAAAGATTTACTGTCTATTCTGCAGGCATTAGTGGGACAAGTGGTCACCAGATTAATCAAAAAGACATCCACTGGGCTGACGTGATATTTGTATTTGAAGATGAATATGGAAAATGGATAAAGAGAAAGTTTAATGAGAGTCATCCAAAAATTATCAACTTGAGCATACCGGATGAATTCGAATACATGGATTCTGAGTTAATTGAATTAATCAAAACAACTACCGAGAATTATCTAGACAACCTGTTTAACTGAATTATTAATATCTCTGTTAATTAAGTTTAATCAGTTTTGCAACATAGAAGGCCTCAAATATGTCGTCAGGAACAATTCTTTTTGTTTTATCGATACCTTCAATGTATTTTTCACCTCCAAAATCATTCAAGCCTGGAATTACATTTTTTGAGTTGATCTCTACATCAACTAATTCAACCTGTCCTTTGTGTTTATTTAAAAACCAGCTGATAACCTCCTCGTTTTCTTCTGGTGAAATTGTGCATGTGCTATAGACAATAACTCCACCTGGCTTTGTGCAGCTTACTGCACTATGGAGTATTTGCTTTTGGTAGGAAGAAAGTTTCGCAACTTTTTTTAGGGACCAATCCTTGTATGATTTTTCATATCCTTCGATAAACCTACCCTCCATACTGCAAGGAACATCTACCAATACTTTGTCAAAGGTGTTTGGGAACTTTCTCCACATATCTTGGGCTCTTAAGTGGAAAGTAGTGGTGTTGGTAACACCAAGACTTTTAAGGTTGCTTGAAAGCTTGTACAGCCTAACCCTACTCATGTCATTGGCAATTATTTGTCCGGTGTTTTCCATCATTGCTGCCATTTGTGTAGTCTTGCTCCCTGGGGCTGCACATATGTCAAGAACTGTGTCGCCTGGTTTTGGTGAAAGTACAACTGCAGGGATTTGGCTAGATGCATTTTGAAGGTAAATTAAGCCATCTTTGTACTCTGTTGTTTCTGTTAACTCTTTTTGTGTCCTATTCATAAGAGTAAATGCATTGACTAGTCCACTTATAGGAGAAATCTGAAAACCTTGATTGCTTAGTGAATTCACTATTTTATGTGCATTAGATCTGTCTCTTATACACATCTCCGAGCCCACGAGCCAGTCAGCAGTCCCGCAGTCTGTC
>DBDT01000013.1:6272-10979 GCA_002293705.1 Candidatus Woesebacteria bacterium UBA925 | reverse complement strand
AGATGTGTATAAGAGACAGGTTGATAACTCTCTGTAAGTTTTAATAGGAAGATAGTTTTCTTTTTTAAGTTGCAAAGACTTGTAAGCAACATAACCCTCCTCGTTAAAAATGTTGTACTCTGGCACCTCTTTAATTTCTGCATCCGCATAAGCTCCATGAATCTGCTTCTCTACTAAGTCTTGTAGCTTTTTAGATGTCCACACATAGAACTTAATCTCTTCTTGCTTTGCAACCAGTTCAAAAGAAATAACTGGCTGAGTGTCAAATCTCATCTTCCAACCACTCTTTTTTATTGAAGCTAGAGAGGCGAAAAGTTGATCCATCGCATCGATCCTCACTTCATTGCTCCTTGGAACTGCAACCAACAATAAAACCGAATCAAGCGACCGCTTTTCCTGCTTTTTATCCCTCTCCCTCCTGATCAAAAACAAAGCAATGGCAATAAAAACAAAAAACAATGTTGTGAAAATCAACAAACCAAAGAATATAGACAAGAAATCAATACCAAGTGGATTCTGGGATGCTAATTCAAGCGGCTTTTGGACAGGTATTCTAGTCGGTTGCATACTATTGTTTTGACTGAGTAGGAGTAAACACTACACGCACACCATTTGAAATGTGTTTTTTGATTTGTCTCAAAAGGTGCCACCCGAGCCAAGTCTTTGCCCTATCCGGATCCCCCTTTTTGGCAATTTCTTCCAGCTCAGACTCACTTTTTGCTAAATTTGTTGCCAAATTAAAAACAGGAACTGAATCATCAACTGGCGCCACGGGATTTGCGACCGCTGGGGTGGGGATTGCAATCTTTGATGGATCAACCTGCGGAGCAGTTATACCCAAAGATTGTTGAGTTTCTGGCACAACATACTGCTCTTGCCTCGTACTTACATTCTGAGGTTCAGGGTTAGTTTGCACATCTTGTGGTTGCAGTTCGGGGCCAGCCATTACTTATTGTATCTTCAGTTGCCGCTTATTGTCTAAGACCAATCAAGGTGGTAGTTTTAATTCATAAGTTGTGTTCAAGGAAGACTGTGAGAATCAGTCGCTGTGCCGCAACCGTGACCCTTATGGGAAGTCGGAAAACTAGCAACTTTATGGATTCCCGTGCAGGAAATGATTCAAATAACAGAAAGAAAACCGCCAACACCCCCTGAACCCGAAATTGACCTTACCGGGACAGGTTTTAATCTCCAATCTCAACTAAATCTACTTAGAGAAACAATAGAAACAAGAGGAGGGCCAGAAGTTGCCGCAGAACAAGTAAAACGTGATCTTGAAGGATTATGGTATGAATACATACGAAAGTCCCCAGTTCTACCTATAAACGTTTCCATTAAAGATGGTAGGTTATTTTGTCCTGGTTACGAAGCTTTCTTGTCGGATGTAACAAGTGAGAATGAAAGAGAAGGTACTGTAAAGCAAGCAATCTTTGATTTAGAAAGAAAGCTGTCAACGGCAGACGAAGGTGATTTACACCTAATAGTTAGTCCTCCTGGTTGGGCTGGCCCAGGAATAAGTCACCCAGTCACACAAATTTATTGCTATGAAATGAAGGGTGGCGAAATCAAAGGCAAAACTCTTGTTATGGAGAAAATGACGATTGATAAGCTTGAAAGTCTAAGGAGAGCGCACCCTGACATGTTTGGACAGCACACAGGAAGTTATTCCAGCGAAGAAGAAAGAATCATGTCTTTCACCTCTCAGGTAGTACAGATCGATGACTCAGACACATTTGATGTTCTCAACCTAATTGAAAGCCATTTAGGTTATGATGTCGCCTCCCACAGACAAGCCTTGGAAAAATTACCAGAAATTGACCATGAGGCAAAAATTGCTATCGAAGAGTTGGTTGATTTTATTAAAACTAGCACTGACTTCAGTGACAAAGGGATTAAAAAAATAGCTGCTCAAATTGGAAAGACTGTAATTGATCTTAAAGGTCTATACATGTGGGGAAGAAAACCTGAAAGCAAAAGTGAATACATGGTGGCAACACAAGCATTTGCAGAGGACGAAGGCTGTAACGGAGGTGGTCTATACATAAAGTCTCCTACTGGAGACAGAAGATTTGATTATGAATTTGATATAGATGCACACTGCGTTGTAACAAACTGTATAAGTCCAATGAGAGGAAGGAAGCAAAAAGTCGGTCCTTGCTACATTTGCGAAGCATGTTCAATTGGAATCAAGGAAGGAACGCTTACACCAATTTACTCAGATGATTTCAAAAATGTAATTGATAATGCTAAAGAAGAAGCAAAACAGGTAGACGTATTTTTTGCAAGCTGTGTACTAATTTTTATCTCTTTATTTAACTAAACTATTTTTTGTCCTTGTACCAAAGGTCTGGGGTGAAACCAGAATCATTGTTTACTTTCCTGAAGAATACAAACAGGCAATCAGAAATTCTATTTAGAAAACTTAAAACTTCCTTGCTAACTACAATATGCCTTGAAGCACTCACAACTCTCCTCTCTGCCCTTCTTGCTAAAGCTCTTGCATACATCAGATTAACTGCAGCACTGCTTCCTTCAGATAATAGAAAATTTTTGAGTGGAGGAAGACTGTCATCGATTTGATCGATAACATTTTCGATTTTCTTTGTAGACTCTGAACTAAACTCTGCTGATGCGCCAGACAGGATCGCACCAACTTCAAAAAGCTTAATTTGAATAAATCTTACATTTTCAGAGATCTTTTTGTCTTTCAACAAAGATCTTACAACACCCAGGTAACTATTCAACTCATCAACTGCCCCAATAGCTTCAACAATTATCGAATCCTTATCTACCCTGTTTATATTTTGCAGTTTGGGGTCATATACGGCAGTAGTTTTATTGTCACCAGTCCTTGTATATATTCCACTCATTCAGCACTCAGAGTGACCACAGCTGTAGCACTTGGCACACCCTTCCTCCATCACTAGAGTATGCTCACCACACTCTGGGCAAAGATCCGCCTTAAGTTCCGCTTGAAGTGGCAGTTGTTGTTGCACTGGTTGGCCAATTGTTAAATGGGCCTGACCTCCAATTCCATTTTTTTGAACGACTCCATTTGATTCTGACTGTCTAAATCCATAATGAGTTGCCAGGGCAATACCAATTGCATCTGGAAGCGACATCACTCTGCTGGATCCAAAACCAACTGACCTTCTTCCGCCAATTCCCATAAGCTGACCGGCAACCTCAACAGCTCTTTTTCTTGCTGAAACACCACCTCTTAATCGTAGGGTGGTTGATATCATCCTACCCATTGCTTCAGCAATTGCAGCAACATCACTGCCTGCCTTGCCAACATTTACAAACACCTCAAGTGGTTCACCATCGTCATCTTCGTTGATTGTCACAAAAGCCTTTCCGGCTGGTGTTGTCATTTTGTAAGTAGAACCCTTAACAACAAACGGTCTTTCAATTAAGTATTCTCCGTAATCTTTTTCAGACGACTTCTTCTCTTCTTTCTTTTCTTCTTTCACGCTTTCCAAAACCCCAGCCCTACTGCCATCTCTAAAAAATGTGATCCCCTTGCAACCCAAATCATATGCTTTTGTATACAGCCTATTCACATCTTCAACAGTGTAATCATTTGGGGCATTAACTGTTTTTGAAATTGAAGAGTCAGTATATTCCTGAATCTTTGCTTGAACAGCCAAGTGTTCCTCGGGTGAAAGATCCATCGCACAGACAAAGTAATCAGGCTTATCTGAATCTGGATTTTGCTTCTTCCACTCCTCAAAAAGCGGATGATAAACAATATGCTCTCCAGTCCTGTCTTTCCTTTTAAACTCAAAGTTATAAACAGGCTCTATACCTGAACTAACTCCAGACAATATTGAGGTTGTTCCTGTTGGCGCTTGTGTCAAAAGAACCGCATTCCTAATTCCATTCTTGGCAATATTTTTTCTGATATATTCTGGCAATCTTTGTATAAATTTCCCTTGTAAGTATTTTTCTTTGTCGTACTTTCTAAAAGAACCTTTTTCAGCTGCAATATTACTGCTTGCAAGATATGCGTGGTCACGGATTATTGAGTAAATCTTTTCAATAATTTCTACGCTTTCTTTTGATCCATAAGCTATTTTCATTTTGATCAATGCGTCTCCAAGACCCATTGTTCCAAGTCCGGTCCTTCTAATATCCATTTGCGATTCCTGGGTTTGTGGATAGAAGTAAAAGTTTGCATCAATAACGTTATCTAAAAACCTCATTGCCACCTCCACATCGCTACCCAAAGAATCAAAGTCAAACTTTCCGTCTTTAACATAAGCAGCCAAATTCATGGCGCCCAAGTTGCAGACAGCCCAAGGTCCTAGTGGTTGCTCACCACACGGATTAGTTGCAATTAGTTTTTCAAAATACCAAGTATTGCTTTCAGTGTTACTTCTTTCTATGAAATGCAGTCCAGGCTCGGCACTTTTCCAAGCGGCGAGACAGATAGCATCCCACACTTCCTTTGCTTTTACAGTGCTATACACCTTCACCTTTCCTCCGTTTTCCCTCCAAGTGTCAATATCTCCATCCCACAAATCATCGTATCTATCATCTTCGGCAAAATCAGGAAAAACCAAGTCCCAATCTTCATCATTTTTAACTGCCTGCATAAACTTGTCGCTTACACAAACAGAAAGATTGGCTCCAGGAATTTTTGTGAGGTCTTCTTTAACCTTGATAAACTCCATAACATCAGGATGCCAATCGTTCAACATAAGC
>DBDT01000013.1:0-5975 GCA_002293705.1 Candidatus Woesebacteria bacterium UBA925 | reverse complement strand
CAGGATGCCAATCGTTCAACATAAGCATCAAAGCACCTCTCCTACTACCTCCTTGCTGAATAACGTCATGATTGGCAGTTGAGTAAAGATTTGCCCAGTTCACAGGTCCGCTTGAAGTTCCGTTTACTTTTCTCACCCTGGCACCTTTTGGTCTTAACGAGCTTAAGTTAACCCCAACACCACCCGCCCTGGATTGAATTTCCACAGTTTGAGTGATATTTTCCATAATCCCACCCCTGGAGTCTTTAGGTGATGGTATGACATAGCAGTTAAAGAAGGTAACTTCATAGCCGGTGCCAGCACCAGAAAGTATCCTGCCTCCTGGGACAAACTTGAAGCCCTCCATTGCCTTGTAAAACTTTTCTTCCCAATTTTTTTGATTTGATGGTTTTTCAAATTGAGCCGCACCTTTTGCAACACGCATCCACATTTGTTCAGGAAATCTTTCAACAGCTTCGCCATTCTCGTCTTTTAGACTATAGCGATCCATGAAGACAGTTTGAGACAATCCTTCAAGTTGAGTTTTGATCCTTAGATCTTCTTCTTTTATTACAAATAGCTTGCTTTTTCTCTCATCAACAAACTTTCCGTTTTTATCTTTGTCTGCCCCTACGAAGTTTTTGTTTTTACTTTTTTTCATATTTATTTTTTTTATTTATAAGTTTTTTGAAATCTTCAACTTCTTCAAATGCAAAGTAAACACTAGCAAATCTAATCCAAGCCACATGATCTATTCCGTATAACTTTTCTAAAACCAGCTTTCCAATTTCTTCGGAAGCGATCTCTTGAACACCTTTTGAGATAACCTCCTTCTCTATCTGACGAGCGAGCTCGTTTACTGTTTCCCAAGAGACAGGTCTTTTTTCAAAAGACTTGGTTAGACCCCTTCTCAGTTTTTCCCTATCAAACTGCTCTCGTCTTCCATCTTTTTTAACCACCAAAACTGAACTTTCTTTAACTCTCTCTACAGTTGTATACCTTTTTCCACACGACAAACACTGCCTTCTTCTTCTCAAAGCTAATCCGTCTTCAATTACCCTACTTTCAAGGACTTCGCTTTCACCTTTCTCACAAAATGGACATTTCATAGATGAAAACTTTTAACACTACCTGCAGTTACATATTCAATATATTGGCACTACATGTAAGGTGTCAATATATCATTGTGTATCAAAAACAGTTTGGAGATTAAAATGGATTTTCGGGAGCAACAGAGCCAGACTTTTCAAGTTCAGAGGAGCATTCAACATACACATTCTTTGGGGTGTTCATAATTTTATGGACAGTAGGTCTGCCCTCATCAGAAGACTCAGCCAACATCATTTCCATTATTTCTCGATACTTAAGTGAGCTTAGACAAACCTGGCGCAGCAAATCCAGTCTATCTGCAGACCCTGACCTTTTTGCCAATGTTGAGGCATACTCCAAATAACCGGCACCCTTTTGTATGACCGAGACAGATTCTCCATTTTCTCCTCTTTCCCAAAGTCGGTATGAAATTGAAAGCCTTGCATCAGCAAGCGAAAGTGAAACTTTAGCCCTTTCAAAATCGTTGGCTGACAACCTCATCCTCATCCTGTCCCTCAGAACCCTCACTTCCCAAAAAGGATTTCCAGGAAGGACTGTTCCGTGATATGGCATATCGTAAACAATATCCACATCCTCCGCTGCGTTTTTAATGTCTGAGTAGGCCGACTCTGTGAAGGCATATTTAACACCACTTACCCTGCTTAAAGTAAAACCCAAAAATAGCATTGCAAACATGAAGACTGAGAAGCGCAAGATAAAAATCTTAACCATCTGTGAAAAATAGTCTATTCTTTTGTGAAAACAGTTGTCAAATAACCGAAGTCAAGGCGAAATTATCTAAAGAGAATAATTGGCCAAGTCCAGAGAACGTGAAGCAATATTGGGGCAGCAATGTTTCTAATCTTTGAGTAGAGTATGGTGGCACCGAATCCATATATTGCAACTAGCACCAGGTATTGCAGGAGAGAACCAAACGAAAGCCTCCAGTCAAATATTGCAACTGGCATATGAATTGCCACCCAAGCTAGTGTAGAAATAACAATCGCAGACCTTTCGTTTTTAAGATACTCACTAAGTCTTCCAAAGATGTAACCTCTAAATACAAGCTCTTCAGAAATTGCTGCAATTGTGGAAACAAGAAGAGCACCAGTTAACACCGAAGTTCCAATATCTGCTCTAAAATCAAGGCCTCTGTATTTTAGGAAGTTAATTGCCAAACCTTGAATTGAAAAAATGAATCCCAGAAAAAGTGAGATGTAAATTGCACTTACCAGCCTGTTTCCCGTAACACCAATACTATCAAACCCTCTCTTTTCCTTTTTTAGAATTAAAAACAAAGGCACGAGCCAAATTAAAGGTTTCAAAAGTACATCATCAAGCGGTGCGGGTGCCTGAAAAAGAAGCCTGTAAAATCCCCAAACTACAAATAGATATGCAAAAAAGTAGATTGCATTTTTAAGATGCAATTCTTTTGTGGAAACCTTAGAAGTTTTGCTGGCAGTTTTTTTCTTCACTAATTTAATATACGACTTTCACTAATTGTTTTCTATATGAATGAAACCATTCGTCACCTGACCTTTATGTCACAAGCAACAAATACTTCATCCATTGCATCAAATATCCTTATCAAACAATCCCGAGCCTCATCTCTGCTTATTGCCTTGCTTTGCCCTGGAAACCAATGGAAAACTTCATTTCTGCATTTTTTCCATGCTGCCCACAATTTATCTGGTAAAGAGTTAGAAGAACAGTAATTTACAATTTTGTTGTAGACCCACCAGTTATCTGTTTCTTTGGCATCGATGCTTGGATTTAGTGCCTTACCCACCCTAAATCTTGTGCCATAGTAGTCTGGCTCATCGATAAAACCCATGTCATAAAAGAATTTTTTCAAAAAACCTTCATATGCCTTGCTTGCAGGAAATACCACAAATGAATAATCATGGTATTCCTCTAGTGCAGCAGTTACTCGAAGCAGGTCGACGCTTTGAAGAAACAATTCTTGCAAATCAGGCTCAACATAGTCCCACCAAACCTTTTTTTCTAGTGATTCCATAAGATTACATAGTCTAGCAAAGATAAAGTAGCTATTTAAGTTGGTATAATAAGCTGTATCAATGGCCAAGAAAAAAAAGAGAGTTGCTAAAAAAACAGTTAGCGGATCTAGCCTTGAGACTGTTGTGAGCAAAAAACCAAAAAGGTTTGGCCTCTGGAAGATAAAAAATATTGTAATCGCAATCCTTTTTTGTGGCTTTGTAGGACTACTGCTTTGGATATTCTGGGACATTCCCCTTCCAGACAAACTATCTCAAAACCAACCAGTTTCAACGCAAATTTTTGATAGAAATGGCGAGCTTGTATATGAGATATACGCCAGCGAAAGAAGGACTCCAATAGACTTAACTGAAATCCCAGAACACCTAAAGCAAGCGACCATTGCCATTGAAGATAAGGATTTTTACAACCATTCTGGTTTTTCGATAACAGGCATTGGAAGAGCAGCCATAAGAACAATAAGCGGAGAAGGGCTTGAGGGTGGATCCACACTAACTCAACAACTAGTCAAAAATGCCTTACTGACCCCAGAAAGAACCATAAGAAGAAAAATTAGAGAATTTGCCCTATCCCTAATGGTCGAGGCAAGGTACAGCAAAGATGAAATTCTCAATATGTATCTTAATCAGATACCGTACGGTTCAACCGCTTATGGAGTTGAAGCTGCAGCAAGGATGTATTTTGCCAAAAGCGCTAAAGATCTAACTCTTTCAGAAAGTGCACTACTTGCAGGACTACCAGTCTCCCCGACTCGTCTCTCACCATTTGGAACAAATCCCGACAGAGCCTTTGAAAGACAGAGGGTGGTTCTCAGAAGAATGGTGGAAGATGGATACATATCCCAAGAAGAGGCCGACAAGGCAGCTGAAGAAAAGCTAAATTTTGCATCACAAGAAAACTTCAAGGCACCACATTTTTCACTTTGGATTAAAGAGCAGTTAGCAGAGAAGTTTGGCGATACAGTCGTTGAACAAGGAGGATTGAGAGTGACAACCACACTAGACCTACCCTTACAAGAGTTCGCTCAGCAAGCTGTTGCAACAGAGGTTGCCAAACTGACAAAGCAAAAAGTAGGCAATGGTGCGGCCATTGTTACCAATCCTAAAACTGGAGAGATATTGGCAATGGTTGGCTCAAAAGACTATTTTGCCAAAGATGAAGATGGAAAAGTAAACATTATTTTGGCCAACAGACAACCAGGAAGCAGCATCAAACCTTTAACATACGCCCTCGGATTGAAAGAGGGGCTAATCAATCTATCAACACCACTAGCCGATGTTCCCACTTGTTTTACTGTAGTTGGCCAGCCAGCATACTGTCCGCAAAACTACAGCGGAACTTTTAGCGGAAGCGCCCAAGTGCGATTTGCACTCGCCAACTCACTAAACATCCCCGCCGTGCGAGTTATTGCATTAACAGGGGTGTCAAACTTCGTCAGTTTCGCAAGAGACATGGGATTGTCCACACTTCAAAATGCCGAAAACTATGGATTATCACTCACCCTTGGTGGTGGCGAAGTGCGTCCAATTGATATGGCCACTGCATATGGCGTTCTTGCAAATTGGGGTACGAAAAAAGACTTGGTATCAATTACAAAGGTCATGGACTGGAAAGGAGAGGTCTTATTTGAAAGTAGTCCTACCAAAGATCCTGGACCAAGACTTCTGCCAGAAGAGGTGGGCTTTTTAATAAGCCACGCACTACATGACAACAATGCCCGATCGGCGGTTTTTGGGACTAGTTCATTTCTGAACGTAAGAGGTTACCCTCAAGTAGCAGTAAAAACTGGGACCACAAACGACAGAAGGGATAATTGGACAGTGGGATACACCCCACAAGCAGTTGTTGTTGTTTGGGTAGGAAACAACGACAACAGTCCAATGAGTGGGGCGGTGTCGGGTGTTAGTGGAGCATCCCCTATCTGGAACAAGGTGATGCGAGAAACCCTTGAGAGGGCAAGGTCTGGAAAATATGATGAGGCAGACAAAAATAAGATTGATTGGCCAAAGACCCCTACAAACATAGAGGGTGCTTCAATTTGCGCCAACACTGGCTATGTTGTTGATGATGCGTCTGGAGGGTGTCCAGAAAGATTTGAATACTTCACAAAAGGGTCGATACCCAAAAATGGTGCGAGGAGACAAGATGTCTTCTTTGACAGAACAACTGGAAAATCAGCAGAGCAAAACAGCCTACCTGAAAATCTTGAACCAAGAAACGAACTTGTCGTCACTGACCCACTGGGAACAATACTATGTTTAACATGCAGCTTCCCTTCTGGTACTGTAAACATCCCCTACCCACTTAAAAACTGATACATTTTTACATATTCTCGATTCCGATGTTGGAGACTAAAATGATAAGTTAATGGGGGTATGGAAAATAATATCTAAGTTACTAATTTACTTAGGTAAACCTCTCTTTTTCACCCTAATTTACTTACTTCAGTTAACTGAACTGTCAAATAGATTTTTGTTTCAAAGAGTTAGGATTAAATACCTGGCATTACTATTGCTACTAAGTGCAACAATTGCTTCTGCAATATTCACCAGAAATGAGCTTGTGAGGTTTAAGAGTAGTCTTCCAAGCATTTCACTGCTTCATAATTCCCCTGAAATAAGCTCAAGAGTTTACGACAGTGACGGCAACCTACTCTACACCTTTTACAGCAAAGTTAATCGACTTAAATCAGACAAAGAAAAAATACCGGAACATTTGAGGAATGCAACAATTGTTGCAGAGGATCAGAATTTTTATAGCCACAATGGAATCTCTCCAGTAGGAATGGTTAGATCACTCATAAACTTAATCAAAGACGGAACGGTAAGTGGAGGCTCCACAATCACTCAGCAGTTAATAAAAAACACACTACTAACTCCCGAAAGAAGCGT
>DBDT01000017.1:460-6378 GCA_002293705.1 Candidatus Woesebacteria bacterium UBA925 | reverse complement strand
AGATGTGTATAAGAGACAGGTATACATACCAGCCCCCTATGGTTCATTAACGAATACATAATTATAGGTTATTATTAGAGGTGAGTCAAAGTTATCTCCAACGAGTAGAGGCCAACATCGTCAAAAACACAACAGCACCTACCAAAAGGTACTCCCTAGTAGTTGAAACAAACAATCTTTTATCCAAATGAGCCTGTGTTAAACCAATGAGGACATAAAGTGAAGAGGTTGCAAATATGGAACTTACTGCAACGGTAGCTGGCCAAAAATAAAGAGCAACAGCAGAGGCTGCCATTAAATAAGAAGTGATTAAGGTGCTTACTACCACTTCCCTATCAATTTTAGGAGTCAAAAGCACACTCCAATAAACAGGCAGGCTAAGTAAAAATGCTATCAAAAAAGATGCCAAGGAATTTACAATGATTGACGATTTTATAGAAAACAAAGCGTCGTAGAGAAAAAAAGCAGTAAACAGAGTCATTACAAATGAGACACTTTTGGCAGCCCTAAGTAGCGCAATACTTCTAACCACAGATACACAAAATATGTTTGCAGTAAGCATGATTGCATACATTCCTATTGAGTAGATGACAAGAACTGGTAGCCTGGCCAGTAAAGTGGTTGGGAGTAGAAACCAAAAAAGAGAGACTCCAAGGGTAAAAAGGGCTGGTAGTATCAAAACCAAAGCTGTGGCATTTTTCTGCACATTACCTGAAAGTGCCCAAACTGTCAGAGAAACTGACATTACAGAGGCTATGGCAATTGCCAAAAAACGGTCAATGTATGGGGCTGAAGTGAGTCCTGCTAGGGTTATTCCCATAAGAATAGCCCCTACTACTATTTTTTTTCTTTTGCTCATCTGGCATTCACAAAGACATTGTCAACTGCGTCAAGATCATCTAGTTTTGACAAAAGATCTTCAAGTTGTTTGTGTACTTTTTCATCAATGTCAACAAAGTTAACGGGCTTTTTGATTAATGAGCTTTCTGTGATTGTGATTCCAGTAGCCTCCAGAGCTTGCCTGACACTGTATAGCTCAGTTGGATTGGTGTAGATATCCATACCCTCTTCCCCATCTTCATAGTCAGTAACCCCAGCATCAATGAGCTTTAACACTACCTCATCATTACTAGAGCTTACACCTGGTAAGTGCATATATCCTTTGGTTTCAAAGTTAAAAGCAACAGAGTTAGGTCCACCCAAACTCCCACCTGCTCTCTCAAGTAAGTTTTTGACCTCTTGAGCAGTTCTATTTTTGTTGTCAGTTGTTGTTTCAACTATAACTCCCACCCCTCCAGGTCCAAACCCTTCATATACAACTTCAAAAAGTGCATCTGCCTCTCCCCCACCTTTTGAAATTGCCCTCTCGATGTTTTCTTTTGGCATATTGGCAGCTCGCGCTGCATCAATTGCAATTCTTAATCTGAAGTTACTATCTGGAGATGTTCCGCCACCTTCCTTTACTGCGATGGTTATGTTTCTGCCAAGCCTACTAAAGACCTTACCTCTTGCCTGGTCATTGACTGCTTTTGCTCTTTTGATGGTTGCCCATTTTGAATGTCCGCTCATATTGCCGATTATACAACGCCCCCCACCCTCAAAGCCAGTTATTTTGGCCCAGTTGAGCTGGGCCTAAAACAATCAAGTTCACCAAAATCTTGATGGAAAGATTGGTTCATCAAAGTAGCTTAGAGCTTAACCATTGCAATTAGTACTACAAGGATAATTGCAACAATTACCACCGTGGCAATAAGTCCACCAATTTGAATTACCATCAAAGTGGTGACCAGTCCAACAAAGACAGTTACCACGAAAAAGCTAAAGAACCACAATACCAAATAGTTTGTGGCGATGGGATTGGTATTTGTGTACCAATCAATTGCTCTAAACAAAACCAGTATGGCGACAACAGACACAACCAATACCAATTTGGCCAAATAATGACCAAAGATAATTTGCCAAATACCTGCGAAAAAGGCTATACCAACCACCGCAAACAAAAACACTACAGCGTAGGCATCCATGAATGAGTACGTGTATGCCTTCACATCTTTGGCAGGAATAGCGAATGCCCGAATAGTTTTATAAGCAAAATAGCCCACAAGCACAAAGGCAAGAAGTAGCGCAGCCACATCATAGCTTGGGTTAAGGGACAAGCCCAACATACAAGATACAAAAAAAGTGCAAACATAGAAAAGTCCGAACAGATACGATACGCGAATCCATGTCTTTGTCACTTCGATCTCCTTCTTTGAAGTCCTCTGCTAGATTTGTATTCTAGCAGAGGAATGACTAATACTGCCAACTTCCAGATTTTGGCCTTATCAGAAAACCAACAAGAACTATGCCAAAAAGCAATGTAGGTTCCAAGGTTGCAATTACAACCAAAAACCCATCAATTGACAGACAGATCGGTAGTGCAGCTACCAAACGACCAGCGGAATTTACCACTCCATACTGACTTATCAATCTGACACAACAGGCAAGGTACATTCCTACACAAAAGAGTGTTGGATTGTCCAATGGGTTGGTGAAAAACATGTAAACACCAGCAAACACAGACAAAATAAAAAATACCAATTTTGCGCCACTTACCACGCTTGTCGAGAATTGCTTTGCTTTAACGACTAGCTGCACATATTTACCACCAATTACGGCTGATCCAAACTCGCCAAAAATTACAGGTAAATTCACCACAAACGCCACGAGGAGTACAAGCACATGAGTTAACATGCTTATGGGGGGACCATAAACCTGACTTGAAACAAACACCATGCCTACATACAAAAGCATGTCAAGCCAAGCGCCAACTAACCCAAGAATTGCGTTGACCACATTTACCTCCAGAGTTGAATGTCTAAGCAGGTTAAGCCCGCTTAGACATTTTATTTACAGAACCTAGGTAATTTTACCTATAAATAGAGCCATCACAACGATCCCCAGCAGGGTGATAACAGTCACGCCAGAGAAAAAATAAATTGACCCAACCAACAGAAACCAGATTACGATTGCATACAGCATTGATGCTAGGAGCAGCTCTATTGCCGTACCACCAAAGGTGTTTGCAATAAATACCCCAACCATCACTGTAGCTGAAAACAAAAATCCGATCGTAATCACCGGCTCAATTTCAATGACGGTGGCAAAAAAGCCGTATACCCCAAACACAATGATTACTGAACACAAAAGTCCGTATGAGAAATTTGAGTGCTCTAGCGTTGCACCAGTTTTGGCATTAATCCAATTGCATACATTGGAAAGTGCATGGCCACCAGTTACAACCCAAGTCAGGATAAACCCAATGACCAAGATTTGCGCAACCAGGTCGATAGTGGATGGCAGAAAAATCTGACTGATCGAAACAACACACAAGTAGACTGCGACCGTCAAAGTTGAACGCACTGACAAGGAACTAAATGCCTTACGCATTACTCACCTCCTCAAGCAAAATACAGGATCAAAGTATATCAAAGGTGAGTTAGAATTTCTTGAAGAATTGGTCAGAAGCTTTGATTGTTATCGGGTAGGACAAGGTCTTTTCAACATGATCACAACCCAAGGTTCGCTCCAGAAGTCTTGCAATCTTTAGGTCTCCAGAAGAGTAAATCTCACACTCTTTGGTTGTTTCAAATTCTTCTTCATCAAAATCAACCAACTTACCCCCGGACGCTGCAACTAACCTATCCAAGGCTTCTTTTTTTGAAAAAGTAACCCTACTTTGAGATATGACACCAACTATACTTCGACTCTCAGGCTCACTCTCTGAAAATACCCATTGAGTTTTTTCGTAAGCTGGCCAAACCAAAGAAAGCACATTGGGGTCATTTTTTGAAGGCCTGCTTGCGAGTCCATCTAAAAACTTTTCTTCTTCCACACTTGAGCCGGCAGTGAAAATTGCCAATCTTAATCTTTGGATAATTCCCAGGCTTGATTGCTTGGGAAAAAGTATGGCACCAGAAAGAGATAGTCTCCTTGGGACAAATCCTGCTGCCTCTATGTAGCTTTCAGCAGGAATGCCAATACCTCTAATAAGACTTAGCCTGATAAACTCATCCTTATCAAAGCCTTCTTGGATCCCTAAGCGCGAGAGACTGTCTACTTTCCAAAGACCTAAGTTGTAGGCAGCATCTATTTGTATCTCCGGAGGAACTGGTACATAGATTACATTGCCTAAATTTGGGTTAAACACTGCAATTGCAATGCTTCCATCACTATTTACAACAAGCATTCTATGTTTTTGTATTGGCCTAAAGACCAATATCCCAAAGATGGCAAATAAAGCTAATACTAAAACAACAATAGTTTTTTTTGCTTTAAAACTTTGTGAGGGTTGAAGTTTAATTGTTGTCAGTTGAGGATGCCTTCTTCGTGGCCTGAGCTTTGCAAAAATGGGCATAGTAAAATGCTAATTGGAGACAGTCAGTCTTTCAAGTGCCCCTGAAAGGTCTGCGGGCAAATCACTCTCAAAAGTAACTGGGGTATTTGTAAATGGATCGACAAAAGAGATTGATGCTGCATGGAGAAATAGTCTGGGGCAAAATGTGAGATCTGACTTATATGCTTTGGAGCCCAAATATTTTGGATCTGAAACAAGCGGATGCTTGATGTGTAGTGCGTGTACTCTTATCTGATGAGTCCTCCCAGTTTTTGGTAGAGCCTTTACCAAGGTATAGTCCCAACCTTCATGTTCAAAAAAGCCTTGCGGAACAAACTCTGTAGATGCGTCTCGCCCTCCCACCACAACCCCGAACTTAGTCCTGTTTTTTGGCAGTCTGGCAATAGGAGCGCTAACAAGCTCACTTGAGATCATTTTCCCATGAACTAGGCATTTATACACTTTTGAGACAGATGAATTTGCAAATAGTTTTTGCAGCTCAATCATTGCCTCATGGTCCTTGGCAACTAGAATTATTCCACTAGTTTCCTTGTCCAGCCTGTGTACTATTCCGTTTCTATTCATGTCATCTGCCGAGATGTCTGTGTGAAGATTGTTTCTTACCCAATCCTGAAGAGTCAGATTGCCATGAGCTGTGAGTGAATCATTCACAACATAGCCTGCTGGCTTGTTTAAGACATAGTACCTTCCCTGTTCTGAAACAATCTGTGGATCTGCCATTATTTTGAGGACTCAACTTTTACTTTTTTCTCGCGGCTTTTTTCACACTTGATGCAAAGGGTTGTTTCAGGAACTACTGTGAGCCTGTCTGTGTCAATCATTGACCCACATGACTCACAAAGACCATATTTTCCAATTTTGATCATGGTTAGAGCTCTTCGGATTTGTATAATCTTTCTTTCCAAAGAAGTACTCATGGCCACAGACCTAAGATGTGTCACCTGCTCTTCCGCCTCAGCATCGGGGGCGGCTGCAACTGTCTGTCTATCAAGATTTTTATAGGGATCAGACTTCTCTATTTGTTTTCTGGTTCGCTGCAGCTTATTAAGCTCATCAATAAGAAAGCTTTTTACAGGAATCAATAGTTTTTTGGGGTATTCGATGAAGGGTGAGTTGCTCATTTAATTATATTTTTTAGAGTTTAAAAACAAGCTGTATGTCAGTAGGAATGCAGCTGCTACACTCAAAAGTCCTCCAAACCTTCCTAAGCTAGCAAAGCTTAACAGACTAATCTGGCCAAATTCAACCACTGCTCTTGCTACAAAATAGATTGTCAAAGAAAACAATGAGGCAAAGCCGATCTTGCCTGACTTGTACCAGCTGAAAGATTTATAGTTGGAACGTGACCAGTAGTAAACAAGAAGCGAGACAAAAAATAAAACTGAATGATTGCCAGAAAGAAGAGCGCTGAACCAAAGGAGAGCGTGCACATGGCAATCAAAAAAAGTTAGAAAATTTGAGGATAGCCTGGATGTTGTGAGGTACAAAACAAGCACACCATTTATTATGGCGGCCCAAAACC
>DBDT01000017.1:0-208 GCA_002293705.1 Candidatus Woesebacteria bacterium UBA925 | reverse complement strand
ATTTATTATGGCGGCCCAAAACCCAAGACCCTTGGGGTCTAAAAACCCAGGGATTGTGGGAATGTAGTTTGAAGCCAGATTACCTCCAAACCAACCCAGTGCCATAAAAAATAGAACTGAAGCCCCGATTGCCACTCTCTCCTGAGAGGTAAGCTCTTCCCGGGTGGCTCTCCACCAAATAAACAGGTATGTATAGGATGCTAAGAAC
>DBDT01000064.1 GCA_002293705.1 Candidatus Woesebacteria bacterium UBA925 | reverse complement strand
AGATGTGTATAAGAGACAGACTTAATAACATGAGCCGGGCTAAATGGAGTATCTTTACCTAAACTAAAATTCTACAAACTAAACTTTAAACAGATGTATACATTCACACCTGCAAAAGTATTATATCACAATAGCTAGCATTGTCAACCTACAGGGTAATATTTGGGCAGTGGGTTGTAATAAATACTTGCAGAGCTTTGAATCTCTGCAAGTATTCTGGTTCATGTTTGGACTACAAATACGTGGATCGCGCTACTAACATTCATTAAAATATCAGTAACAATTTATTTTAACACAATGAATCAAATAACTATAAACAAGAATCATAAACTGCAACCAAAACACATGGAGCAACTTTGGTGATGTCTAGTAAGAAACGAGCCCCTATCATTCCTCTTAAGATGGTAAGACAGGATAACCTTATTCCCAATAGCTATTTATTTTATGTATCTCTGCTTGGTGTAAGTATAGGAACGATCTTAGATGATTAATTACTTCAGTGGTGAGTTCTAACTTACTTTCAGCTCCCCTAGCAATACTGTTGTTCTTTAGGAAGGCAAAGTAATCTCCAATCTTGAATAACTCAACATTCTCTTGAAGCAGGTGCTGTGTGAAGTAGCGCATTTCAAATAAGTCGTTTCCAATTTCTATGAGTTTGGGAAGCGTGATTGCTTGTAAATTGAAAAAGTCTTCTAGAGCAAGAAGTACTGCATGTTCAAGTGGTTCACAATAGAGCTTCTCTTTTGAAAACGGGGGAAGTGACAATGCTTTTTCAAGATATTTATTTTGCGATTCCATGCCTTTATTGTATCAGGAGGCAATGGATAATGAACCTTGCCCCCTGATACAGAAACTATATAGCAGCCAACCTTCACTCTTTTTCCCCATCCTTGCTTGGATAGCGGTCAAACCAAGTATCTTCATGTTTCGTGGCGTGGCCTACTTCTATATAGTCTCCAGATCTCTGCTCTGAAGTTTTCTGGATAATCATTGACCCACCATCACGAGTTGCGACACTTGTATACTCTTGCTGTATTCCACCACCAGTTGAACCATAACGCTCCATGTATTGACCTTCACTTAAGTGAGATGGTGGACCACCCCATTGCCAGTCCGTTGACGATCCACTTTCTTCAGTCCGGTCATCTTTATCCTTTGGGTCAAACACGATGAACTCCTTTGTTCTAAGTGACTATGGATGGTATTTGCTTGCCGTTCCTATTGTATCATTTGGCGAAAAAGACTTTCCCTTTTGGTTGAAAAATCGCATTGAATCCCAATTGCTATTCTAAACAAAAGTGAAATATTTGCGAAGACTGTGCAGGTTAACATGAAGTTGATGACTAAAATCGACAGACTGCAAACATAAATTAGATTTCCTGCCACTTTTATGAGAGAAATCTTTCGAGTAATTCTGCATGCAGTGGTCATTCGTGAATGTGGGATGATTATTACTTTTTGAGCTTGTGTGCAAAAAGCGCTTGACTTGATCACTGTTCACCTGAGACACTGATTACAGTTTGAACAAGAAAAGGAGGTGAACCAGATAATCCTGCATAATATGAACAAAAAACTTCTAAATAGGTCTGGTTTCACGCTTATTGAACTTTTGGTTGTTATCGGAATTATCGGTATTCTTATCGGTATAGTAGTTGTCGCGGTCAATCCTGGTCGACAATTTGCGCAAGCCCGAGACGCCAATAGAAAAGCTCACTTGAATGCAATTGTAAACGCAGTCTATCAATTTGCCGCAGATCACAACGGAAATCTTCCAGATACCAACGTTGATCCTGCTGTGAATAGCTTCCCATCAGCATCTACTTGTATAGGTAGTGGTGGAGGTTGTTTTGATCTAGCAGCCGCTGGAGAAATCGAGGCAGCCACTGGTCAGCAAGAATTGATAGTCCCAACTTACATGAATGCAATTCCAGTTGATCCAAGCAATGGTACTGCCGCAAATACACGATATTTCATATATCGTGATACAAACGGAAGACTAGTTGCAAGCGCAACCGGAGAGTTGGAGCCAACAATTACTGTCTCCAAATAAAAACCACTTAGGCCAGAAATCTTTTTTGTTTCTGGCCTTTTTGGTGCAAAAAATGTCTGATATGATTCATCCTATGGGTCAAATTAGTGCTGAATTATCATTGAGTGGGGAGTTTGGGTTAATTGATCCCGAGCTGGAAAAAATACCAAGGACTGATTTTGTCACAGTTATATTGCCAAACTACCCAGATGACACTATTTATACTCAACTTGTTAATGAGGCAAGAAGGTCATATCTTAGATACGGAGAAGTGCCTCTTACAGATAATTATGATGAGTCATCAATCGTTGGTCTTGCTGCTGCAATAGTTGATCGTGCTGATTGGGAAATTGTTACTTTGCGAATGGTCCCCTTTGTTCATGAAAGCAGAATAGGTACAGAGGATTCTGAGATGTTTGAGCTTAAAAGACCTGATGGCTCGCGTACTCCAATAATTGATTTACTTAGAGAGAATGGGATTGAGCCAAGGCAAGTTGCATCCATGTCTAGACTGGCGAAGCAAGCCACTGGGGACACATCAATGCTGCCCATTACCTTCGCACACTTGCAAGTTGAAATGTGCAGAGAAGCTAGGGCCATGGGGATTGATTATCTGATCTCGCAACAGCATCGTAGTCTTGATCGCAGATTGAGATATAATGGCTTGCGTTTCCCGTTTTGTGACATTGCGGAATTTTTAAAATTGGGTGGAGAAGTTTCCATCAATAGAGATGATGAAGGTGTGTGGTCAAAAATGTCACTGTATCCTGGCTACTTTCTCTCTGGGAGGGGGATTATAAAAACACTTAAAAAATTCGACATCCCAGATCTGCCAATCACTTTAGAAGAAAAAGAAATTGGGGTCATATGGAGCCGGTATGTGACAGGTAATAAAGAGGTAGAGGATGCCATGAGAGACAGAAACAATGTTCCTGATGCTAGTTTCTTATCTATTGCCACACTAGATGAATGGGAAAGCGCTGCTCGTGCAATAATCAATCAATATGAAAAAGATTATGCCAAGTAATTATGAAATGTGGGGTAAGCCCAAGTTTGAGGGTAAATCATTTTTAGAATTCTCCCAAGACTTAATCTCAGTCTCCTCGCTTGCAGCAAGCTCTCACAATACTCAGCCTTGGCGCTTTGTGGTTTCTGAAAAATCACAATCAATCACACTTAAGTTAAATGATGAAAGAGTCTTGTCTGCGTCTGATGTAAACAAACGACAAGCAATAATAAGTTGTGGTTGTGCTTTGGAGAATATGAGGGTTGCACTTGATTATCATGGAGTTAAATATTCCTTGACCATCAATTCTGATATTTCTTCTGAAACAATTGCTGAAATTAAAATCCACGACAACTTGGCGATTAAGAAAAACAAACAACTTCAGACTATTTTCGATTCCATATTCACAAGGAGGGTAAATCGCTCTAAATGTACTGACAAAAAGGTGCCAGATGAGTTTTTAGATTTGATCATGAAAGATGAGTATGGTTTGGAGATCAGAACCATAAAAGACATGGTGACAAAAAATGCAATTTCTGAGATTCAAGAGCAGGCAGATAGGTTTGTTCTTGGTAATGACAAGTTTAGAAAAGAGTTGGGTGAATGGCTTCTCCCAAACTCCACAGATTCATACTTAGGTATGCCTGGATCAACCTTTGGCTTGAAAGATGTTGAAGCAGAAAAGATCCACAAGCAACTTTTGTCAGGAAAATTGGATTATGACTTGGCAAGTGGTGTTGCTGTTTCTGACAGGCAAAGAATTCAAACATCTCCACTTTTACTGGTGATAACTGGTAAGGATACCAAAGAAGACTGGATAAAAACCGGTTGTTTGTGGCAAAAAATAGCTCTTATTGCGGAAAGTATGGGGATTTCTGTGGCAGTTTCAGCAGCCATTGTTGAAGTGCCACTTCTTTCAAAAATGATGTCAGTACGACTTGGAACTACCTCGCGCCCTCTAATGATTACTACAATTGGGTATGCAACCGAGGAAAGACCTCACTCACCAAGACTTCCTGTCTCACAACTTATCTCCTTCACTGATTAGTTCAGGTTTTTTCATGTCAAAAAACATTCTTTCGTAATACTTTTCTCCAAGGGTGATTCTGCCAATCACATCTGTTACCCAACCTGCTGAGGTGGCAATTGTTGAAGGTAGCTGGGGAACTCCTCCGAATTGAACCTTGGCCTTTTTATTTATTATCTCGTCAAACTCATCACGCAGTCCCCATCTGCCAAGCATGGCAAATGCAAAATCATAAAAAATGTCTAAGTTCCCAGGGTTTTCGTGTGCCAGCTTTTGTTTTTGAAATAGAAGCTCATCGCTTATACCTACAGCAAGAGATAGTTTGCGGTTTAGATCAAATCTACGTATGTCAATTTGCACCGATGAGCCGAGGTCGCTTACCATAATTACGCAAACTCCATTTTCTCTACACTTTTTCCTAATCTCTATTTTTGCATCAAGGTCATCAGTTTCTTCGATTAATATATTAGGCTTGGGTTCATTTATGGTGTTGTTCCCAGAAATAAAATCATCAATATTCTCAGAGGTGATTCCATCTTCATAGACTGAAATTTTGATAAAAGGGTCTAGGTCTTTTTGGATTTGAATCGCAGTTTGAATTGCTTTATTTTTGCCAATATCTTCATGCCCCCATCCTGCTCTTGGAGCGTTGGCAACGTGTGCGGTTTTTGGATCTGCAATTTTAATTGCATTTGGTCTTAGGGTTGCAACTATTTGTTTGGCAATTACTTTCCCAACGCTACACCCTGCAATGGCAACAACAAGATCTTCATGTTTTTTTCTAATCTGCTCCCAGCTGAGAGTGCCTTCTGGGTCTCGTAGAAGTAGGGAGTTACTTACAAGTAATGCGGTTTTGTGCCACTTCTCTTCTAGGCACTTAACAACAGTGTTACTTTCAGGGAAATAAAAATAGCAAAAAGGAGATGAGTCTTCGTTATTTACACTATTCCAAAGTATCTGGAATTGACTCATTAGTTCTGAATCTGGCTTGAGTCTTTCATTTAGCCCGAAGAGCGAATGTGTACTAATGTCAATCAAGGTTGCCCCATTATTTAAATGATCTTCAACTTTATTTATATCTACCTGCTCTGCTTTGCCAGTAAAACTGCGGTACTTATTCATAGTCGTAATGTATCATGTATTTATGGGGTTTGCAGTCTTTGTGACGGTTCTAATAGTGATTTCAAATTTGGTTTTGGGTGTTTTTACCCTCTATAAAAACCCCAAAAGTGCAAGTCATTCACTTCTGTTTGCGTTAACCGTAATAATCTCTCTTTGGTCAGTTGCTAACTTTTTCTCTCTGTTTTCAGTTACACCCCAAGAGAGTCTTCAGTGGGTTAGGGTAGTTATGTTTATTACTTCTTACTTATATCCAGTTTTATTTTTACTAAGCTATTCATTTCCTAAAAACAAGATTGGTGTATCTAAGCCTATGGTTTTAACAATCTTTTCATATGCTGTTTTGTGCTCTGTGCTATCTCTAACTCCTTATGTGTTTAAAGAAATAATTTTTGAGCAAAACAACAAAGCACCAGTTCCTGGTCCTGCAATTTTTGTGTACGGTCTAAACCTAGTTGGCTTTTGCTCTCTCTCAATTATCGCCCTGGTTAGTAAGTACAGAAGTTCTTCAGGGCTTCTCAGGCTTCAACTTAGATATGTGCTCATAGGTGTAGGTATAACTGCAAGCTTAATAATTCTAATATTTTTAGTAATTAATATCTTTCAGTTCTCTGGGGTGGTTCTGTTTGGCCCTGCTACAACTCTGTCTATCGTTGCCTTTTTTGCCTATTCAATAATAAGACACAGACTAATGGACATAAGACTGGCTGTTGCAAGGGGAGTGGCCTACTCAATAGTTACACTAACCATTATTGCTCTTTATGCAGTTTTTGTGTTTGTTTTTGGTCTAAGAATCCTGGGGGTTGAAATTAGTATTCAAGCATTTAGCTTAATTGTTGCATTGGGTTTGTTCGTGGGTTTCACAAGCAAGTGGCTTACAAACATAGTGCAAAGATTTTCAGACAAAATATTTTTCCAAGAGCTTTATTCCCCAGAAGAGTTTTTGGGTAGATGCTCTTATGTCCTATCTACGCACCTTCAGTTGGATGAAATAACTGCTCAGATGAGAAGGTTAATCAGAGAGGTGCTTCACCTTGAGTTTGTTGAATTTATTCTCAGGTCTGATGCTATCTCAGAATATAAAGATGTAGTTGGTAAAAATCTGGTTATTTTTGATGAGTTGGAAGAATCAAAGCTTAAATCCTTCATGAGAGAGAGGGACTTGTCAGCAATAGTTGCAATACAAGAAAAGAAAGATCTGGTTGGATATCTTGCGGTTGGTGCCAAGAAATCTGGAGCTTTATTAAGTAGGCAAGATGTCTCAGTGCTTCAAGCGCTTGGATCTCAACTTGGAATTGCGATAAATAATGCAATCAGATATGAAAAGATTCAAAAGTTTAGCGAAGAGCTCAAAGATAGGGTTGAGGTTGCGACTGCAAAGTTAAAGGTGGTTAATAAAGATCTAAAGGAAACAGATGAGAAGAAAAATGAGTTTATCAATATGGCAGCCCATGAGCTTCGAGCTCCTCTGACTGCGATCAAAGGATTTCTTTCCATGGTCTTGGCAGGGGACGCGGGCAAGCTTACCGATCAGGCAAGGTCGTATCTTGAAGACACTGCAGTGTCGGCCGAGAGAATGATACGACTTGTTAACAACATGCTTAACGTATCAAGGATCGAAGAGGGCAGATTGGTCTATGCAGCAGAAAATACAAACCTCTCTAAGGTGGCAGAATCTGCCTTTACTGAATTTAAGGTAGAAGCTGAACACAAAGGGCTTAAATATGAATTTTTAAACCAATCCAACAATGACCTTGTGTATGTGGATGGGGATAAATTACACGAAGTTGTAGTCAACTTTATAAGTAATGCAATTAAATACACAGAAGTTGGTGGAATAACTGTCAAGGTCTACAACATGAATGATGATAGGGTTAGGTTAGAAGTCATGGATACTGGTATGGGAATTTCAGATGAAGAGCAGGAGAAACTGTTTAGGAAGTTTTACAGGGTAGAATCAAAAGTTGGTAAAACAATTGGAACAGGCCTTGGTCTTTATATAAGTAAACTACTTATAGAGAAGTTTGGTG
>DBDT01000025.1 GCA_002293705.1 Candidatus Woesebacteria bacterium UBA925 | reverse complement strand
AGATGTGTATAAGAGACAGGCTCAATACTGGAGTTTTTTTTATATATACAATTTTTTGATGTATTCAGATAGCATTCGTTCAGTGTTGTATTTTTTTGAAAGACTGATTGAATTTCTCATCATCTCAATCCATTTTTTGGGTAGTCCATCGCTATCTCTTTCGTAAAAAAGTGGCAGCGCTTGGTCTTTAATGATGTTTGCCACTGATTCACCTGCCTTTGTTGGGTCAACAACAAATCCTTTGTTGCTCCAATCAACTTCATATGCCCAGCCTTCTTTGGCTGTAATTTGCACAACACCATTTGAAACAGCTTTCATGCCACTTGTTCCACTGGCTTCCCTGTCTGGTTCGGGGATGTTGATCCATGCATCGCTGCCGGAAACTAGCATGCTTGAAAGAGCAATATCGTAATTGTGAACAAATATTGCATGGCCATTTAAAGTAGAGCTCATTTCATCAATAATTCTTTTTATAAGTTCTTTGCCCCAGTTGTCTCCTGGGTGTGCCTTGCCTGCAATAAGCAGAATTGCAGGTCTGCCGGCTTGAGTGAGGGCATTTTTTAAAAGTTGAGTATCTTCAAATAATTTATCAAGTTGTTTGTACCCTGATATTCTTCTGGCCCAGGTGGCGACAAACCAACTGGTGTCATACCCAATACCAACTCTTGCGTTAACCTCCCTCTCAAGTGACAGCTTGGCAGCACTATGTGCCTTCCAAATGTCAGAATCGGTGTTCATCGGGCTGGCAAATTCTCTTTTTTGCCACCTAGTCAAATTTACCCCGTTTGTAACATTAACAAAGTTGTAGCTAGACCATCTCTTTTTGGCCATTTTAGTGTGCGGCTCACTAACACCAGAGGCCATTTTTGAGATGTTAAGGGCAAATCTGGTTGTGTGAAATCTACCATCATCTTCAGCTCCAAGTCTTAAGATATTCTCAACGTCTGTTTCACATGCTTTTGCGTATGGGGCGACATATCTTCTAACAATGTCCATGTCGTAGCTGTGTATGCCAGAGGCAACCAGCGTGTGGTTTGTGTAAACAATCTGGGATTTAACAGCTTCTAGTATTTCTTCAAAAGGCCTGGGCTTTTTTCTGTATTCAGATGCAAATAGCGCAAGACTTGCCATTGAAGGTCTGCCTTCTTGAAAGTGGTATATGGAAGGCTTTATCTTCAGAGCTTCTATTAAACTAACTCCTCCAACTCCAAAGAATATTCGCTCTTTGATCTGTTCTTCATCATTGCCCCAGTAAATCTCGTCAAATAGATTTCTCCAGTAATCAGAGTTACCGTCAACATCTGCATTTAGAAGAAACAAAGTGACATTGTCTCCCAGTCGTTGTCTGTAGGCTTCCACCCAGACATCTTCCTCGCCGACTTGAACCTGAAATCGCAGTGCTGATCCTGCAATCTCAACTCTTCTAAAGCTTGATGCTCCATCAAGTCTAAATGGTGTGGCTTCCTCGAATTGCCAACCTTCAGGGGATATTTTTTGAATAAACTTACGTCCTTTGTACATCATGCCAATCCCAACCATTGGTATTTCAAGCTCAGAGGCTTCAAGCATGGTGTCCCCTGCAAGTATTCCAAGTCCTCCTGCGTATGTAGGTATATTTGAGTCAATCCCAAATTCTAGAGAAAAGTAAGCAATAGGATTTTTTGAAGTGGGCAGCATTATTTAATTGTAGTTAACTTATCGATAACTTACAAAGGCAACATTATCTTGTCTAGGTAGTGGGGAGTTTGTATGTTTTTGCTACCTGTTTGCTCTACCAATTTTTCAGCCAAGCCTTTTCTTGCGTAGTCTTCGCCGTGTGTCAGAATAATATTCTGAGCCCCAGTTTTTTTGGCCCAGTTAACAAGTTTTGGTTGGTCGGCGTGTGAGCTTAAACCTGCTAGGTCAAATATCTGTGCATTCACTTCAATTGGCTGTCCGTCAATGGTTACTCGCCTCTGGCCTTCAAGTAGCTGCCTTCCAAGAGTTCCTTCAGCTTGAAATCCAACAAACAACAATCTGGTGTTTGAGAGGGGGAGGTAAGTTTTTGCGTGATTAACAATTCTTCCACCATTCATCATTCCGCTGCCTGCAATGATTATTTTTGGTCCTGTTGTTGTTGCTATGTTTCTGCTGTCCTTGCTTCCTCGTGTCACCTTAAGAGATGGGAATGAAAAAGGGTCGTCAACAGATGCTGCTTGGTGCAATCTTTGGTTGTAGTACTCTGGGAAATCACGAAACACGTCAGTAACCTTTTGAGCCATAGGACTATCCATAAATACTGATACTGAATGATCGAGTTTTCCGGCCTTATCAATCCTATCAAGTCTAAAGAGGAGTTCTTGTGTACGCTCGATTGAGAAAGAGGGGATCATAAGTGTGCCTGCATCTTTGGCAATGGCTGCAATGTGTTTTGAAAGTTCTCCGTCCGTGTCTTGCACCTGGTGCACCCTGTCCCCGTATGTTGATTCAAGAATAATTGTTGAGGCGCTAGACGGCTCATCAGTAGGCTCTATCAACTCTTGAGGACTATTTCCAAGATCAGCACTAAATGTCACCTTGTGACCAGACAAGTCCAGCTGGATAAAGGCGGAGCCTAATATGTGGCCTGCGTTTTTGTAGTTAATTCTAAAATCTGATGGGCCAAATTCACTGTCATATTCAACAACTTGGCACAATGATAGTGTTTTTGCCACGTCATCTTCGTTAAACAAACTATTTTCTTGGTTATGTTCTCTATACACGCGAGCCGCATCAACAAGTGTAATTTCGAGAATTCTTTTGGTGGGTTCAGTTAGGTAGATTGGGCCTGAAAAGCCATCTTTTACAAGTTTGGGCAATCTGCCGCAGTGATCAAGGTGGGCGTGTGTAAGAAGAAGAAAATCAATTGACCTAGGGTCTGTTGCAAATGCTTTACTGTTTAATGATTCAAGCTCTTTGCTACCTTGAAAAAATCCACAGTCAATCATTACTTTCTTGGAATCATCAGACAACACATAACAGCTTCCAGTAACTGTTCCAGCTGCTCCTAGAAATTGAAGTTCCATAAACTAAAGAATATCACAGAAGTTGGCAATTGTTTGGTTCAGGTGCAGCTAGGGGGCTGCACCTGAATATGGGTGCTACTCTACTTTGAAATGACTTTTGATAAAACCGATCACTTGTCGAACCTGGTCTTTGGACAGGTTCACCTGGATTATCCTGGTGAATTGTCCGATGAATAGTGTGACCATATCATTTCCAATTTCAGATACAACTTTCAAACCGAACATCTCATTGTCTGGTCGGATTATATGGTCGAAAGTTTCGTTCAAGCTCGTTGTCAGAGCATCAACTAATTCTTTTGGATACACTGAGATATATCCGATCTGGACAATGATCAGACCCACATCAGTTACGTGGATCTGTAGGCCTTCATCTTTAGGTTGTAATCTAAGCCTTACATTGTTGCCAGTTTGGATAAGTAAGCTTTGCATGCCCGTCTCCTTTGTCTTATGGTGTGGCTCGATATTATACTATAAGACTTTGGTTTTTGATAATAATCACCCCACCCTATTTAGGGGCTGTCTCTTATACACATCTGACGCTGCCGACGAAGAGGCTACGGTAGATTATGCTGAGCGGCGGCCTCTGCA
>DBDT01000010.1 GCA_002293705.1 Candidatus Woesebacteria bacterium UBA925 | reverse complement strand
AGCTGTGTATAAGAGACAGTCTAAAAGTAGATAAGGTATATTCTTCCCCATTAATAAGAGCTACGGCAACAGCAAGTCTGGTTTTTGGTGAAGGCAACCATGAGACTATTGATTATATCTATGAGTATGTCAGACCCAAATCTTTAGACGGCAAAAGCAGAGAAGAAGGTAGAAAGTTTTGGGATTGGGGGCTTTTGGAATATCGCAAAAACCCAGACTGGAAATACGATGGTAGTGAGAGCTTCAACGAGATTAAAGCAAGAGCAGAGAAATTCCTGAAATTTCTAAAAAAACAAAGGGACAAATACGACAGTGTTGCAGTTGTGGGGCATGCAATATTTTTTAGGCACTTGCTAGGCGTTATTGCAGCAAGAGAAAAATATGACCAGTTAATATTTCTTGATCTTGGGAGATATGTTGATTGGGCAAATTTGGAGATGAAAGAAATAGACATATAAAGCTTAATATTTCTGCAATCACATACACCCCATAAAATCAATGGTTTCTCCTAGATTTACTATCAATGGCAAATTTTGCAAAAGAGATAGAGCTTCTTCACACATGGAACAATCTCCTTTTAAGATATAATCTCGTCTAATGGCAATAAGAGACAGGGTTAGAAAAGTTAAACACTTAAGAAATAGAAATTTGATTTGTGTTATCGAAGAACCCGACTTAACTGTAAACGTGGGCACAATTATAAGAAATATTTCTGCATTTGGAGTGGACAAGTTGTATGTCGTTGGCGGTGACGGGAGTTTGAAAGACTTCAACACATCTCGCAACAACAGAAAGCTTGCTTCAGCAAGTGTTGGAGCAAACAAGTGGGTGTTTGTAAAAAATTTCAAAACCACCTCAGAGTGTCTTGATCACTTAAGAAAAAATAACTACATAATCGCGACTACTTCCCCACACCTAATTGGTAAAACTAACATCAACCTATACAAGGGCGACTTCACACAAAAAAGACTGGCTGTTTGGTTTGGTAATGAAGCCAGAGGAGTTTCAAGTGAGGCTGTCCAAAGCTCTGACTTTTGTATAAACATCCCAATGGGTGGAATAGTTGAAAGCTTAAACTTGGGGACAAGCACTGGCATTGTGCTTAGTTACATAAGCCATCAAAGGCTAGAGTTTGTTTTCAAAAACAAGAAGATTCGCAAAGGGCCTGTAGGGTTAAGGGCCATACTTCTCTCATCTTGGGATAGATTTTCAAAAAACGCTTAGTTTTACCAGGCTATTTCAGAGTGTATATTACCGATATGGATAACTTTAATGATGTATTTGGAGAAGTCAGTCGAGTTATGTTTGTCTTTGCCCACCCAGACGATGCTGAAATTTACTCAGGTGGAACAATCGCAAGACTTAAACACGAAGGCAAACAGGTCAAACTTGTCAAAATGACGTCAGGCAACAAGGGGTCAAGAGATATGGTTATCTCAGAAATAGAGCTTGTTTCAAAAAGGAAGCAAGAGGACCTTGAAGCCTTACACCACTTAGGTCTAAACGAGCTTGATAGTGTCAATTTGGAAATTGGTGATGGTGAGGTGGAAAATTCACTTAGCACTATTGAGAAAATTGTTCACGAAATAAGAAAATTCAAACCTGAAGTTGTGGTTACCCACAACCCAACTGAAATTGTAATTACCGATGAAAATGGAGAAAACTACATCAACCACAGAGACCACAGAAACACAGGGTCATCAGTTGTTGATGCTTGCTACCCATACAGCAGGGATAATCTATTTTTCCCTCATCAGTTAGAAGGCCTTACTCCACACACAACCACCAAGCTTCTTTTTGTTGACTCTGTCAAAAAATCGCCACTTGTATCAATTGATGTAACAGATTTCTTTCAAAGCAAATTAAGCTCAATATCAAGCCACAAATCTCAATTGACCAAAGAAAAAGCAATTGGACTATCTGAGTATTTTGCAAAAGAGATTGAAGGTAGAAGGTATGAACAATATTGGAGAATTACAATTGACTGAATCTTGTCTGGATTTAACCCCAACAAAGAACTATGATTAAGGTAATGAAAACAAACAGGAATTTAATAGCAGGAATCATCGCGTTTGCCATACTTGCCTTGTCAGGCATTTACTTGTTTTCTTCAAACAATGACAACTTAATCGGGGTCGGCGAGAAAACAAAAACCAGTGATGAGTCAACTATAAATCCAGCAGATACTGATGGCTCAGATTTAGCTGCGGGAGGGGGAATAATGGAAAGAATGAAATACTTCGAGTTCTCAGAAGCTGGATTTGAAGGGGCCGCCAGTGAGAAGCGTGTATTATTTTTTTATGCTAACTGGTGCCCAACCTGCAGACCGACTGACGCAGAGTTTTCGGCAAACATGGATCAAATCCCAGACGGAGTTGTTGTAATTAGGGTCAACTACAATGACCCAGACACAGACAGCCTTGAATCTGAGTTGGCCAAAAAATACGGGGTCACATATCAGCACACTTTTGTACAAATCGACGAGAATGGTTCGGTTGTAACAAAGTGGAATGGTGGAAAGACCAAAGAACTTTTGGAAAACATCAAGTGATTAATGGAGATTTTACTCTTCTTCTCCTTCATAGCAGGGGTGGTTACAATCTTGTCTCCATGCATTTTCCCTCTTCTTCCAATTATTCTTTCAAGCTCACTAGACAGTAGTGGAATTAAAAGACCAATAGGGGTGGTGGTTGGTTTTATTTCAAGCTTTTCTTTTTTTACCCTAAGTCTTGCCGCACTAGTTGAAGCTACAGGGGTGGACACATCGAGCATTCGAGGTATCTCATCAATAATTATTGCCCTATTTGGACTCAGTCTCATCAGTAACAAGTTTCAATTGTTGGTGGAGAGGTTTTTTGCAAGCTTTAGTGGAAAAATTGGCGGAGGGGCACCAAAGTATGGCTTTTTTGGAGGATTAGTTTTAGGACTCTCACTTGGACTAATATGGACACCTTGTGTGGGACCAATACTTGCCTCTGTGATAACACTTGCAATCACTGGTCAAGTCACAGGTGCTGCAGTATTGGTAACAATCTCGTATTCACTAGGTACTGCCATCCCAATGTTTGCAATGATTGTTGGAGGCCAAAAATTAATGAGTAAAGTTTCATTTTTGAAAACCAACAGCAGAAAAATTCAAAAAGGTTTTGGATTTGTGATGATTATTCTGGCTTTTCTCCTACTATTTGGAATTGAGAAAAGATTCTCTCAATTTATACTTGATAATTTCCCCAGCTATGAACAGATTATCACTAAAATAGACTCAAGCACCCAGATACAAGACAGGATTAATGAAAATTTAAAATAAAGGCTATTTTTTGGTAAAATTCCTGATGTCTAATTTCTGGAAAAAACTAAAGAAGGGTTTCACTGTCTTAGCTCCAATGGAAAATGTCACAGATCACGTCTTTAGAGAAATAATGTCTACAGCTCTCCCCTCTCCTGATGTACTGTTTACCGAGTTCACAGCTGCAGATGGTCTTAATTCCTCTGGACGAGACAAGGCTCTTAAAAAATTAGTGTTTAGCCCAAAACAAAGACCAGTAGTGGCCCAAATTTGGGGAGTTAACCCTAAAAACCTAGGCTTAGCGGCTAAAACTTGCGCTGAGCTAGGTTTTGATGGAATTGATATCAATATGGGTTGCCCTGACAAAGCAGTGCTAAAAATTGGCGCAGGAGCCGCAATGTGCACAAATCCCCTACTTGCCTCAGAGTGTATAAAATCAGTCCAAGAAAACTCAGGAGGACTACCGGTGAGTGTGAAAACAAGGCTTGGATTCAACAAGGTGATTGTAGAGGAGTGGGCAAGTTTTTTACTTGAACACAATCTTGCAGCCCTTACCATACACGGCAGAACAGCAAAACAAATGAGTGATTACCCAGCAGATTGGAGTTACATTGCCAAGGTTGTAGAGCTTAAAAATCAAATTAACCCAAACACAATTGTTATTGGAAACGGAGATGTGACATCTTACACACAAGCCATAGATCGGGTTAAGCAAACAAATGTAGACGGCGTCATGATTGGAAGAGGGGTATTTTCAAATCCTTGGATTTTTGAAACTCAAGCAAGTCAACAGCGCCAGCCAATTGAATACTTCAATGTTTTAAAAAAACACCTTGAGCTTTACGACGCTTTCTACGAAGGCAAGCATTACGATGTTATGAAGAAATTCTTCAAAATGTATATCAGGGAATTCGAAGGGGCCAACGAAATCAGGGCAAAACTAATGGAAACAAAAACTGCCAAAGAAGGGTTTGAAGTCATTAAAAACCTTGATTTAGTTAACTAAAGTATCGGTTTTAAGAGTTAAATAGTTTGTCAATTGCTTCTTTGTTTAGACCTTTTCCCAAAAACAACATATTACTGTCTTTGGGCAAACCGTCACTCTCCAATACTTGCAATCTTCTTCCGACATATTGGATTAAAGAAGGTGTTGAGTCGGAAAAATTTACACATCCTTTTGCCCTGATAACTTCATTTGGGAGATTTCTCACCTTCTCTGCAAACTCCAGTCTTTTAACTGGTTTGTTTATACTAACCCATACTTCGGAGTATTCTTCGTGTGAGTGGTCATGATGATGCTCAGACTCTGCTTCAGATTCATGGTCAAACTTCAACTCTAAAAAGGCACGATGGTCTAAGTCATCTTTAAAATCAATGTGTTTTATACCTATACCCAAACTATCAATGGCTAATTTTACCAATCCAAGCTGTTTCTCCCCTGCTTCGTGCACCTTAGTAATTAATGCAATATCGCAATCACCAAGTTGCGACATAACTATTGGATTGTCCTTTCTGTGATCTAAAAAGTTCAAGGCATCAACTATACAAATTATTGTGTTTAAATTGATTAGCTTGGAAAGCTCCTCTGATGCCAGAGAGGCTGCAACTGGGTCAGGATCCGACAAGCCTGATGCTTCAATTATTATTGCTTCAGTGTGTGGAGCAGTTTCCAATATGTATTTAACAACTCTGGGGATGTCTGATTTTGCAACGCAGCACATGCATCCATTTGCAAGCTCAGCCACTTGTCCATGCACAGTCTCTTTAACAAACCTGGATTCTAAAGATATGTCACCAAACTCGTTAAGAATTAAAGAGATTTTTCTTTCTGGAAATTTATGGAGCAACCAATTTATGAAAGTAGTTTTTCCACTTCCCAAAAATCCTGTTACCAAAATGACGGGTACAAGACCACTTTCTGACATAGGCTACATTATGCTCAAAAAGTAAACGAGAAAACAAGCTATAAAGATTATGCCTACATATCTTGGAACCACACGGCCCTTAAACCTTGCCACCACCAACGACAAAAGGAGTGTTGAAACAATAATCCAAGCGGCAACAATACTCGGAAGAATAATACTTGAGCTTATACCAACAATGATTGGGATGAAAAACATATTGTAAACACTGCTTCCAAATATATTTCCAATCATCAATTTATGCTCACCTTTCTTTGATGATACGATCATGGTCACAATCTCAGGAAGTGAGGTGGAAGTAGCCAAAATCATCAACCCTAGCCTTGAGGTGTCTATTCCAGTTAGAAATGATATTTGTTCAATTGACTGAATAAGTATTACCGACGAAGCAAACACCCCCAGAATAGACATGGCAGCCTTAGTGACACTTAGCCTGTCACCTGCGACTTGCTTGAACTGTTTCTTGTCTTCTTTTTTAGCACCATTTTTAGCCAACCGGTATAACGCTACCCATGAAACCACAAAGCTCATCAAAAGAAGTGGGAGCTGATAATTTGTGAAAACGAAAGAAGTCCCAACAAAAACAAACGACAGTAAAACTAGCATGATAGACTCAAACTGAGTCTTTTTTGTCCCAATCCTTACTGATCCCAAAAGAACTCCTAAACCAAAAACCAGAAGGATGTTTACAATTACTGAGCTTGTATTTGCATAGGCCAAAGGGTAATCGCCCAGAAAAGCTGCGTATAAGGAAGAGGACAGCTCAGGTAGAGTTGTTACAAATGACATAAAAACTGTCCCGACAAATAAGCTTGATAGCTTCATTTTAACCGAGATGGCCTTCATCTGGGACACCATTGCTTCGGCGCTAAACCAGAGGATTGCTATTGATAAAAGGAGTAGGGCAATTGCACTAAACATATTGGCTTAGTCCAGAATACCAGAAAGCAACCACTTGAAATTAACATATTTGGTCTGTAAATTAATCCTTATGAACAAAACAGTAATCTTCATAGTTGCATTTTTAGTTGTATTGGCTGGTGCAGGATTTTTTATTGCAAACAGAGGTGGTGGATCAATGCAAACCAGTATGAATAGCTCACAATCAGCCTCTCCCATGGCAACAATGACACCTCAAGCAAGCCCAACAGGAGATGACATGAAGACCTTTACATTAGAGGAGGTTGCCAAGCACAGCACTCCTAATGATTGTTGGATGGTGGTGGATGATATGGTTTACGACGTCACCCCATACATTGCCCAGCAAAAACACCCAGGAGGAGCTGCTATTCTTGATGGTTGTGGTAAAGATGCAACATCTATATTTAAACTAAGACCACAAGACGGAAAGCCACACTCAGAAGGGGCAACAAACATGCTCTCCAAATTCATGATTGGCCAGTTGGCAAAGTAATTTTTCTTCTTTCAAAAACGTCTACAATTTTTATTGCAAATATTGTTATCTTGGGGTCAATCTATAGATCTTGTCATCACCTTCTCTAGGGTCACCTCTTCCGTCTGTATTACTTGTTGCAAAATACAAAACCCCAGAAGGTGATTCAACTATATCTCTTATTCTTCCGTAGCTTGAAAGAATCTTCTGATAGTTTTTAACTTTTGATGGATCCTTCTCATCAATCTCAACTCTCATCACCCCTTCACCTCTTAAAAGTGCAAAAAACAGATTATTTCTATACTGAGGAAGTACTTTGCCAGAGTAGGACACAAGTCCAGCTGGGGCAACTGCTGGAGTGAACACCAAAAGTGGTGATTCAAGACCAGATCTGGTTTTCTCATGACTTACAAGTGGCCAGCCAAGATTTGATCCATATTTAATAAGGTTGAGCTCATCCCCTCCAGCAGGGCCATCAAACACAGATGGTCCATGGTCAGTGGCATACAAGTTGCCATTTTCATCCCAATCAAATCCTTGAGAGTTTCTCAACCCCAAAGCATATACAGGGCTGGAAGGGAATGGGTTGTCAGATGGGATTGTGCCATCTGAGTTTACCCTGAGTATCTTGCCTGCCAAAGAATCAGCCTTTTGAGCCAAATCTCTCTGCGATGCATCACCGGTTGATATATAGAGTTTTTGATCAGGGCCAAAGCCAAGCCTGCAGCCTGCATGAAACTGGGCTGCTGGCACATCGGCCAATACTTGGCCCGATACAGTCAAGACACTGCCTTGATCTTGCAATGAAACTACTTTGATTTTCAAACCGTCTCCAGAGGAGTAGGCAAGACAAGCATATATTCTTTTGTTAGATGAGTATTGAGGGTCAACAGCAAGACCCATTAATCCTTCCTCTGCCCTACTTGAGACCTCGGGAAATGTTATTAAGGGAGAGCTATTCATTTCTCCGTCAACTATTTGAACAATCGAACCTGGCCTTTGTGAAACTAAAATACGATTCTCTGAAGTAAAAACTATAGACCATGGAACACGAAGTCTTGTTGCAAATTCTTCAACCTCAAAATCTACAACCGCATTTTCTCCGCCAACTGCACCACCACTTGCCTCATCTGAGACAACCACAACCTTACCATCTGGCATTGGCTCTTTTCTTAAAGCCAAGTAGTCAATAACAAACAAAGACAACAACACTGAAACCAATAATAGGGCGATTAAAATAAACAGTTTTTTGCTCATTTTCTAGGAAACAAAATTGATTTCACAAGCTTCATGATCCAGTTTTCAGTCTTGCGATGATTATTTGACTTCTCATACACAGGCCTACTCCAGACAGTAAGGATGATCCATTCTTTTCTGTCGTTTTGCTTAGCCACCACTTCGACTTTTTCAGAACCATATGTTTTGTAATAAATCCAAGCACCTTTTGTGGTGGCGTATCTACTTTGATCAGGTCTTTGAAAAGTGGCCCACGCGTCACCTTGTTTTATCCCCCTCTCTTTCAATCTTTGAAGCGCGTGGTTTGTCCAAACAACTCCACCGTAGTTTCTATCCATTGGCTATTTTTTGTCTTCGTCAGGTGCAACTAAAAGCAGTAACTCTCGACCTAAAACATACACCTCATGTCTTATAAATGTTGCCACGTCCTCTGCAATTCTTTCCGCCAAGTATTCCAAGATTGACTGATCATGAGGCTTTTGCGATACCCTTGCCAAAAATTCATCATGGTGAGCCTCTGGCAATCTGTCCAGAATTGATCCAACAACCCTATGGTGGGTAATTTGATCAATTATTTCAAAGAGCTCTTCTCGGTCTTTTGGATCATCTACGTGTTTTTTGATTGCCTTCTCAAGGTCTGAGAAGTCCAATAGGTGATCGTAAAATACAAGGCTCATGTTCTAATTATTATAGTCTTCAGCTTCAACTGGTCCTAGTGGTATTTTGTTGTCTGGATCATCAACAAACAAAAACAACACAGGCCCCTTTTTGTACCTAGCTCCACCAAGGTGATCCATAACCTCAGGACTTCCTCCAAAATGCTTTCCTGTCCAGGCAGCAGGGCCAGCGTCAGCAATGGCCCCTACAACCGCCTTGCCATTTAAGGTGTTTATTACAATCATTTTTCTATACTTGTACCAGTTTTTAAGATAGGGCTGCCTTTTGCCCCAATCTGGAAGGTATAGAGTCTGGGCAACAACATACCACTTTTCAGTCTCAATCAAAGATTCGTCCAAAGCTTCTTTGCTTGGAGCAAAGTACCCCCATGCTCCCAACCCGGGCGCAATCCCCTCTTTCTGATCTTCTAAAGATCCATGTTGAGAGAGTGTGTCACCAGGGTATCTGCGCAGGTGTTGCTCAGCACCAATAAGTCCATAAACTAGGTTCAACCTCTCCCCCTCCAAAGAAACCTTGGCTGGAATATTGTATGTTTCGGACACCTTCTGTTCTAATTGTTTTTCAATCTCTCTTGGTATTTGGTTTGGAGCTTTGCCAAGCTTGTCTTCTACAAACGACTTAAGTGTCCCCCAAGGACTCATTGGAGGTAGCGGTTCTGGAAGTTTTTCGATCTGCTGGGATGTTTTGGGCAAATACTTCAAGCCACTCACAGGGGCCATCAATAAGGTTCCACCAATCACCCCTGCACTTAAGAGTTTTAGTGAGTGTTCTCTGATTTTACCGATGGGAAATCCTGCAACTGAATCAGCCTTCGGATGCCTTGTAATAAAGTCGTGTTTGCCTTTAAGAGCTGCTGACTTTAAATTTTGTCTAATTTTTTGAAGGTGGGCAGCAGAATCCATTATTAGATTAATTCTACTATCCTTTTAATTGAATCGCTCTTGCCAATTATTGCCATACTTTCATTTAGTGGAGGTGAGACCTTTTTGCCTGAAATGGCCAGTCTCATATCCATGAAAAATTCTTTTGGAGAAAATGAATTGTCTGCAACTATTTTTGAGAAAGCCTCACCAATTGCTTCCACATTCCAATCAATGACCCCATCAAGAACATTTCTTGCTTTATCAAAATGAACTTTGTGATTTACGCTCAACTCAGATGATTGTGGAACCACTCTTTTTACAAAAAATTCGACCATACCATCAAACTCTGTTAGTTTTTTTATTCTAGGCTTCACCAAAGGAACAATTTGAAGCATCAGTTCTGCGGAAATATCAAGTTTTGTAAAAGAAGAGAGACGCTTTACAAACTCACCATCATCTAGTTTTTGGATGTATTGTCCATTGATCCACATAAGCTTGTTTCTATCAAAAGCAACAAGGTCGGTTTTGTGAATTTTTTTAATATCAAAACTTTGAATAAATTCATCGATTGAGTAAATTTCTTTTTCTCCCCCCGGATTCCAACCTAAAAACATCAAAAAATTAGCCAGCGCCTCTGGTAAATACCCATCTTCTAGAAAGTCGCGTGCAAAAACAGCTCCAAACCTCTTTGAAAGCTTTTTAGAGCCGCCCAACTCTTTAAGGTTTGGCAGGTGGGCATGGATTGGCATTTCCCAACCAAAAGCTTTGTATAGCAAAACATGCTTTGGTGTTGAAGGTAGCCAATCATTTCCCCTCATGATGTGGGTTACACCCATTAGATGGTCGTCCACAACAACCGCAAAGTGATAGGTGGGAAATCCGTCTGACTTGATTAGAACCTGGTCGTCTATGTCGTTTGAGTTAAATTTTATAGTCCCAAAAACCTGGTCATCAAAGGAGATTTGCTCATTATCTGGAACCTTTAGTCGCAAAACCTTAGGTATGCCCTTGGACAAGTTTTCCGACACCTGATCGGGGGTTAATGAACAACACAGTCTGTCGTACTTGGTGGTTGGTAGTTTTTTGGCCTTTTGCTCTTCACGCATCTGAGCAAGTCTCTCTTGAGTGCAAAAACAATAGTAAGCATGACCACTTTCAACCAGTTTTTTTCCATACTCTTCATATATCTTCAATCTTTCTGACTGAAAATAAGGTCCCTCATCCCAATCAAATCCGTAGTCCTTAATGTCTTTGAGTATCCTTTCTGTTGCACCCTCTACAAATCTAGTTCTGTCTGTGTCCTCGATACGAATAATAAACTTTCCATTGTTCTTCCTGGCCCAAGCCCAGTTATACAAAACAGTCCTAATGTGTCCGATGTGATATTCACCTGTCGGACTTGGAGCCATTCTTGTGACTACTGTTTTTTTGTCCATTGTGGCAATTTTAGCACAACACGCCTAAAACATATGATTACTTGTAGGTAGATGGCGCAACGTGTCAAAATACGACGATGGCTGCAAATTTAACCACTATCGCAATAACCACAAGAAAAGTCATCAAGTATGGGATACTTTTTGTAATCTTTTTAACCAC
Organism: Candidatus Woesebacteria bacterium UBA925; assembly: GCA_002293705.1. Classification (GTDB taxonomy): domain Bacteria; phylum Patescibacteriota; class Microgenomatia; order UBA8517; family UBA8517; genus UBA925. The sequence goes on along the minus strand of DBDT01000010.1, from coordinate 2,189 downwards.
AGCACGAATTATTGTCGGCTTTGGCATTAGTGCCTACCAAGCAGCAGTTCCTAAACCAACCGCAGCTCCAACCGCTAGATTTGGGCCACTCCCACCCCTTCCCTTTCCACAGCCAAACCGAGAACTGCCCAAGCTTGATATAAAAATCGAGACAGCAACTGGATCACTCCCACAGCTTCCTGGACAAGCTAAAGTATTTCTCATTCCTCCACAGCAACCAAACCTATTCTCCTTGGAAAAGGCTATCTCAAGAGCCAAGGCACTAGGCTTTACTAGCGAACCATTACAGCTTTCAACAAGCAGGTATAGATTCTCAGCTGACGGAGGCCTTTCTCTTGAGCTAAATATAATTACTGGCGCATTTTCAATCAGCTCCACATTGGGTATTGATTTAAACCAAATCTCAAAGATTCCTCCAAGGCCAGATGAGGCAAGCAATCAGGCAAGACAACTTCTTACCCAAGCAGATTTGTTTCCCGAAGAGCTAGCAGGAGGAGAGGTTGGTTTTGAGTTTTTAAAGGCAGAAGAACAAAGTCTGGTTAGGGCAATTTCTCTTTCTGAGGCAAACTTTATAAGGGTAAACCTATATCGAAGGAAGGTGGATGAAATAGGTTCAGTTACAGCTGATCCAAACAAGGGTATCGCCTGGTTTATTGTTGGAGCAGGTGACAGGGGCAAAAACATCTATGCAGCAGAGTATAATTTCAATCCAACCGACCCGCAAAATGTTGAGACATACCCACTAAGACCAGTATCGCAGGCCGCAGAAGAGCTTTTGGCAGGCAATGGATACATTGCAAACTTGGGAACAAATCCTGATGGCAAGGTGACAGTTAGAACAATTGAACTTGCATACTTTGATGCTGGTGAGGGAATGCAGTTTTACCAACCTGTGTATGTATTCAGAGGAGACAGAGATTTCACAGCTTATGTCCCTGCAGTTTCAAGCGAATACTACGGAATCAACTAACTGCTTTTGTTAAATAGCTGATTGATAATCTCAACAGTTTCACCAAACCTGTTGTCACTTCCAAATAAAGATATGATGTAGGAGCGACCATCTCTTTCAATCCATGTTACAAGATTTTCACCAGAATCCTCTGTCCAGCCAGTTTTCACTCCTTTAACACCTTCGACACTGCCAAGTAGTAAGTTTGTATTTTTCAAATTCCTTACCTGTTCTGGATTTGTACTATAAATTGCAACATCACTTGTAGAAACTATTTTAGATAAATTTTTGTCAGAGATTATTCTTTTTGCAAGTAAATACATATCCTTAGCTGTTGTAGTTTGCTCTGGATGATCAAGCCCAGATGGGTTTACAAAATTAGTCGAGTTCATCCCCAAGCTATTGGCAACAATATTCATAGTGCTCACAAACTCCTCTCTTGGAGACTCACCTGGGAATTTAAGGGCTAAAACTTCGGCGGCATCATTTGCACTTTTTACCAAAAGACCATACAAAAGCGATTCAACCGAAATAACTTCTCCAAAAATTAGGTCCATCTTGGAACCAAGGACTGAAACTCTACCGACTCGCACCAGATCGTTTAGGTTGTAGAAATTTGAAGCAACATATGCTGTCATCATCTTTGTTGTTGAAGCAGGAGAGACCTTAACTTCCGGATTTTTACTCACGACTTCTGTTTCGTTTACCAAGTCATATACATAAACTGAAGTAGCGGTTATTGAAGATAAATCCACAACAGGTCTTTCCTCTGTAACCTCAAGTTGACCAACTGACATATTACCCAAAACACTTTCGAATGCTCTAACTTTCGGGGATTCTTTAAGATTTTGGCTAAGTAATATTGTCGAAATTGCCAGAAAAAGTATGGCAACGGGCAACAAATACTTCATTCGTATTATTTTTTCCCAAGCCTCACATCTATTCTTTCCATGTCCCTGGGGAACATTGCGGCTTCTCTGATATTTTCCAATCCCAAGATTTGCTTAGTAATTCTCTCTGCGCCAAATGCAAACCCGCCCTCAGGGGGAGCTGCATACTTAAATGCATCTAAAAACAATGTGACATCATCAGGATTTATTCCCCAGATTTTTACATGCTCCATAAGCTGATCGTAATCATTTATCCTCCTGCCGCCAGATAGCCACTCCACACCTCTACAAAGAAGGTCGACACCTTGGTTAAACTCTGGCTCATTTGGATCTGGATACACATAGAATGG